>JALEOU010000069.1 GCA_022766945.1 Fusicatenibacter sp.
GAAAGTTATTACAACTCCTCCCCCCGTGCTTTGTAGTATAGCCTCTTACAAACAATTCTACAGCACAACGTAGAGAGTTGGAACACTTTCATTACTATTTGTGCCGCCCAGCCAAAGGCGGCGGAATGGAAATTGATATGAAAATCAAAGAAATCAAGGAGAATAAAAAACAATTTCTTCCGCTGTTGCTATTAGCAGATGAGCAGGAGGATATGATAGACAGATATCTTAACAGAGGGACAATGTATGTTTTAGACGATGATGGAGTTAAGTGCGAATGTGTAGTAACAGACGAGGGTAAAGGTGTTCTCGAAATCAAAAATATTGCAACTGAACCAGAATATCAGGGGAAAGGTTACGGTAAAGCACTAATTGACTTTATCGCTACGACATATAAAGGGAAGTATTCGATACTGCAAGTTGGTACAGGGGATAGTCCGTTGACAATCCCCTTTTATGAGAAGTGTGGATTTATTCATTCGCATAGCATTAAAAATTTCTTCACAGATAATTATGACCACCCGATATATGAAGCAGGTACTCAACTGGTAGATATGATTTATTTGCAGAAAAAAATATAAAATGTAATTTATCGGGCAAACAAGGAGGGAGAGCATGGAACTGTCCATACAAGAACGATTAAAAGACTTGCGTGTGGAGGGTGGCTTGACGCTGGAACAGCTTGCGGAAAAAACCCATCTCTCCAAGTCTGCTTTGGGCAGTTATGAGGGGGACAATCTCAAGGACATCAGCCATTATGCCCTTATTGAATTGGCAAAGTTTTATGAAGTGACTGTTGATTATCTGCTGAGCCGTTCTCAAGCAAAAAATCACCCAAACGCCGATCTTGTAGACCTGCATTTGAGTGATGATATGATTGAACTATTGAAAAGCGGGCTGATGGATAATTCCCTCTTGTGTGAACTGGCGACACACCCGGATTTTCCCCGGCTCATGGCCGATGATCATTATCAATATCCTCCTGTCTTTGATAATCTGAATATACTCTACAACGTTCCGTGAAGGTCAATACTTTTCTTACAATTTTTCTCGCATGTATGGAACCTAAACCAGGCTGGTTTCAGCCTGGTGAATTTAGTACCTCTGCGCTTCGAAGAAGCGATTGTACTTACGATCATTGCAGTTCTGCTCACTGCAGCCGGATTTGTATTCTACTGCAGATGGGATCAGGAGACGTAAATTTTCATGGCTTAAAAAATCTCATTCGTCACAGTGCTTCTGAACAAAAGACACCATTTCATCGATGCAGTCCTCGCACTGTGGATACACACCGGTGTTGTCAATATAAGCATGCCCGAATCCCTTGTACAGAACGATCCTGGTTTCCACCCCGGCTCTATGCAGTTTGACGCCATAGCCCAGCGTTTCCAGCTTCAGAAAATCATGCTCTCCTACTGTCAGGAAGGTGGGGGGATTGTTTGCCGGATCACGGGTATAGGGATTCAGATAATCGTTTTGGATATCCTTTGTGCCAAGAATCGGTTCCAGTCCCTCGGTCATACCGGCAAACATGCCAATCATCTTTTTCAGTCCCCGCTTTTGGCTTGGCGCCATATCAAAATGCTCCATGCCGGGCTGATACAGCTCGTCCTTCACACCCGCCATATTCACCGTTGGGTACAGAAGAAGCTGACCTTTGACCAGATTGCCGCCGTCTTCCCGATCCCGGGTGGTACAGTACTGGGTCAGGTTGCCGCCTGCGCTGTCGCCTGCCACAAAGATATGTTCCCGGTCGCCGCCGAAGGAAGCGGCATTCTCTCCGATCCACTGCAGGACGCGGTAGCAGTCCTGATGACCAACGGGATAGGGGTTCTCCGGTGCCAGTCGGTAATCCACAGACACGGCGCATAATCCGGACTTGGCCACAAACATCTTCACGGATTCCTCCACCACATCCGGGGAACCGCCGAAGAATCCGCCGCCGTGAATGTAATAGAGAATGGCTTTCCCGGTATCGTCCCGATTCGTTTTGTAGATCCTCACAGGAATCTCGTATCCATCTATAGCACAAACAACACGTTTTTCTATCGAGACAGGTACATCCACACAGGGAACGCTCTTCACTCCGTTAAACATCTTCCGCAGATTTGCGATACCTTTTTCCGAAGTATCCATCTTCATCAGGAAAGACGGCATCCAGGCCATCATACGCAGCGCTTTCTTCTGATCCTGATACAACCGGGGATCCATAGCGCCTTTTTCATCGCAGTCCGGCAGATACTTCACCAGAACCGGTGTGCCATGATAATCCTCCACCTTTTCCCGCTGCTTCAGCGCGAAAACCAGCTGATCGTCATATTTCTTACTCATCATCATTCTCCTTTGCAATAACGGCGAATTCGATCCTCCCGGGTCACGCCGTCAAAATATTATTTGTTTGCGATGGTACTTTCCTTACGCTCTTTACGGTAAAAGATTGCCCGCAGCACATCAAAGATTGCCAGAGACAGCAGAACACCCACGGTCACATCACTGGCAAAGTGGGCGCCCATGAACACACGACTGATGCCGACCACCACGCACCAGACATATACGATAGTGTGCAGAACTTTCTCCCTGCCCGACAGAGCAGGAATCATGGGCGGCAGCAGGATCAGCAGGATCACGCCTGCAGAATTCATGGAGTGTCCCGAGGGGAAGGAGGCGTAGCTGTTGTTGAACCCGCCTCTGGGCACGATCTGATACCACCTGGTGAACTCATGAATGGGATCGGTCATTTCACGGAAACGCATTCTGCCCCAAACAGCTTTGACAGAGTTCATAATGATAATCACCAGAAGGAAATACAGCAGCGCCACTGCCGCATAGCGCAGAGCCTTACTGCGGTTTTTCGCAGGAATAGCCCGGGCGATCCACACGCCAACCCCCGCCATCACCAGGGCAATCAACACCATCCAGGTCATGGAAATCTGACCCAGATTGTCGGTGAGGTAATTCCAGGTCATGAAGCCGCCCATCACAGAGAACAGTGCAAACAACACACCCGCACCCACTGCGCACAGAATATTCAGCACACGATTCTTCTTCGTGCGGAAGCGGAACAAAATAGCACAGGCAGCGATCGTCAATGTAGTGAACGGAATCTCACCGACCACCTCAAGTACCCTTGCCCAAAGAGGCTTCCTGGCAATTGCCATGGAGATTTGCAGATCCGTGAAAGTAAACAGAAGCAACAGGGCAAGCCCCACTGCGAATACGATTGTTCTTTCTTTTTTTTCCACGATTACCCCTCCTCACCTGGTATCATCCATTTAATTCTGTTCTCAGTATATGCCGCCCATGAGAGAAGATCAATCAGAAAATTGTACCTAATTACGAACTTGCCTTTTTCGCATTTATTCGGTACAATAACTATGACAATTGTATAAATGAGAGAACTCGTATCTAAAAGGAGATATCATGAAAAAAGTAAGAAACGTAATGGTGTTGCTTTTGGTTGCAGCTCTTACTGTTGTACTTGGCGGATGCCAGGATGACAAGGAAGGGAATGCAGATACTCAGACAGAGAGCAGTTCTCAGGTAACATCGGAGTCCGCTTCATCCGTATCAGGTGAACCGGTTATGGGCGGCTCCATCGTAGTAGGAATTCCTCAGGATCTTGAGGATAGTCTTGACCCCCACGTGTCAGTAGCGGCAGGAACGAAAGAAGTCCTATTCAACATTTATGAAGGCTTGGTTAAGCCTGATGAACAGGGAGATTACAAAGATGCTGTGGCAGAGAGCCATTCCATCTCAGAGGATGGTAAGGTTTACACCTTCCTCCTTCGGGAGAATGTGAAGTTCCATGACGGAACTACCGTGACCGCAGCTGATGTAAAATATTCGATCGAACGCTGCGCTGGTATCAACGGGGACGGGACCCCGCTGGTGTCAGCGTTTTCTAATGTGGAAAAGGTTGAGACACCGGACGATCAGACCATCGAGATTTATCTGAAAGAAGCGGATACCGAATTTCTGGCTTACCTGATCGTAGCCATCATTCCGGAGCACTGTGAAGATCTGGCCAAGAACCCGGTGGGAACCGGCCCGTTCAAGTACGTATCCCGTTCTCCTCAGGAGAATATCATCATCGAGAAGTTTGACGATTACTGGGATACGGAAAATCAGGCTTATCTGGATCAGGTGACCTTCAAGGTTGTCGGTGACAGCAACGCGATCGTTACCGGCCTCAAATCCGGCTCCATCGACATGTATCCGAGAGTGAATGCTACGCAGCTCTCACAGCTGGCCGGTGATGAGGATCTGCAGGTTTATGAGGGCGGAATGAACCTGGTACAGGCACTCTACCTGAACAATGCCGTGGAACCACTCAATGATGTCAGAGTCCGTCAGGCGCTTTGCTACGCTGCAAATCGTCAGGAGATTCTCGATATGACCGCCGACGGCAAAGGAACGATTATCGGAAGCAGTATGTTCCCGGCATTTGAAAAATACTATATGCCGGAGCTCGCCGACACTTACAATCAGGACATTGAAAAAGCGAAAGAACTGCTCACCGAAGCAGGCTACCCGGATGGTTTTGAACTGACGATCACTGTGCCGAACAATTACCAGCAGCACATCGATGCTGCTCAGATCCTGGTAGAACAGTTCAAGCAGATCGGTGTTACAGCCACAATTCAGCTGATCGAGTGGGACAGCTGGCTCTCCGATGTGTACGCTGACCGGAATTACCAGTCCACGGTCATCGGTGTGGATGCTGCTTATTTAAGTGCGCGCGCACTTCTCGAACGCTTTACCTCCGATGCCGGCAAGAACTTCATCAACTACAGCAACGAAGAATATGATCAGCTGTACGCCCAGGTAAAGGCAAGTACCGACGATGCCGAGCAGGTAGAACTCTACAAACAGATGGAAACTCTGCTCTGCGAGGACGCTGCGAACCTTTACATTCAGGATATGGCCAGCGAGGTAGTACTTCGCAAGAATTACGGCGGATATGTCTTCTATCCGCTGTATGTTCAGGATATGGCAAAGATTTATCAGATCGCAGAATAAGGAAAGCGGAATAGAACGGAAAGAGAAAAGGCAGAATATGAAAAAAGAAGAAAGAAACGAACCTCTCATTGTTAATTGTCTCATGGAATGCCTTTTCCCTTTCCCGAATTTTCTGATTCCGGCAGTTCTGTCCGTATCAGCTATTTCTCTGTAAACGAAGGAGAATCCCGTATATGAAATACTTTCTGAAAAAACTCGGAACTTTAGTCATCACGTTACTGATCGTTTCCTTTCTGTCCTTTGTCGCCTTTTCGGTGATCCCGGGTGATGCCGCACTGTCAAGGCTTGGCACGGAGGCTACGCCGGAACAGGTGGCTGCTCTGCAAAAAGAGATGGGGCTGGACCGTCCGCTCCTTGTGCGTTATGCATCCTGGCTTTCCGGTTTTGTCACCGGAGATCTCGGTGAGTCTTACAGTTATTCCATGCCGGTGACGGAGCTTCTGAAAGGAAAAATCCCCATTACAGTGGCACTTACGGTGATGGCTTTTCTGATGATTCTCGCCGTTTCGATTCCTCTGGGTATTTTCACCGCCTCCCATGCCGGCAAACATCTGGACCGGTTTCTCATGATTTTGAATCAGGTCATGATGTCTGTGCCGGGATTTTTTATCGGTATTTTGATTACTTATTTCTTTGGGCTGCTCCTGAAATGGTTTCAGCCCGGTTCTTATGTTTCCATTTCCCAAAGCTTTACCGGTTTCCTTCATTATCTGATTGCCCCTGCGGTGGCCATTGCACTTCCCCGCTGTGCCATGGGGGTAAAGATGCTTCGTTCCTCCATCATTTCTCAGCTGGACGCAGACTATGTCCGCACAGCTTATTCCAGAGGAAACGGAAAACGAAGAGTTCTGTACCGCCACGTGCTGAAAAACGCGCTGATTCCTGTGCTGACCTTCTGGGGGATGACGATCGCAGATATTGTTGCAAACAGTATCATTCTGGAACAGGTATTTACCATTCCGGGAATGGGAAGCCTTCTGGTCTCTTCTATTTCCAACCGCGATTATCCTGTCGTTCAGGGCATTATCATGCTGATTGCAGCTCTGGTCATTATCATCAATTTCCTTGTGGATCTGCTTTATGGCAGGATTGATCCCCGGATCCGCCTGAAAGCCTGAGGAGGAATGACGCATGAAAGCAAAGAAAAAATCAAAAAATATTACTCTGATCCTGGGCGGCTGTATCTTTGCAGGTATGCTGCTCTTTCTGCTGGTCGGACTGGTCGGGACACCTTACGATCCGGATGCCATGAACGGCGGACTCAAATTTGCAGCTCCGTCTCTGTCCCATCCCTTTGGATGTGACCATTTCGGAAGAGACGTTTTTAGCCGCGTACTGGAAGGGACCGGAACCACCTTTTTTGTGGCCGCTGCCACACTTCTGCTCGGCGGAGGGATCGGAATCCTCATTGGAGCATTTACCGGATATTTCGGCGGCTGGATCGATGAAGTTCTCATGCGGGTGAATGACGCCATTGTATCTTTTCCGAATATCCTGCTGGCGCTGGTACTGATCAGTATCTTCGGACCCGGTAAATACAATGTGATTCTGGCGTTGGGCATTGTCTTTATCCCGAGCTTCGCCCGAATGACGCGCAGTGAATTTCTCTCGCAGAAAGAGATGGATTATGTAAAAAGTGCACGCCTTATGGGTGTCTCGCACCTGCGCATCATCTTTGTCCATATTCTTCCAAATACCATTCCGACACTCCTTTCCATGGCCGCCATCGGTTTTAACAATGCAGTGCTTGCCGAGGCCGGTATGAGTTTCCTTGGAATCGGTGTGCAGCCCCCGGATGCCTCTCTGGGACGTATGCTCTCGGAAGCTCAGGCTTATCTGATGACTGCACCCTGGTGTGCTATTTTTCCGGGTCTTGCAGTGATTCTGCTGGCCCTTGGCGTGTCCTTGCTGGGCGATGGAATTCAACAGAAAGGCGGTGTGTGATATGGCTCTTTTAGAAGTGAATGATCTGAAAATATCCTTTTACGATACCGTACCGCCGACAGATGTGGTAAAAGGTATCTCATTTTCCATGGAGGAGGGGGAGATTCTTGGTATCGTAGGGGAATCCGGTTCCGGAAAAACACAGACCGCTCTCTCGATTCTCCAGCTTTTAAAAAGTCACTCTGACGTATCCGGCGGTGAAATTCTCTACCGCGGTTCTTCTCTGACACAGTGTACCAAAGAAGAACTGCAGCGCATCCGCGGAAAAGAAATCAGTATGATCTTTCAGGAGCCTATGACCTCTCTGAATCCCGTGCTCACTATCGGCGCACAGATCGAGGAGGGACTTCTGCTCCACACAAAAGATGATCCAAAAGAGCGCCGTCAGAAAGTCCTGGATATTATGCGGGAAGTTGAGCTTCCGGAGCCGGAACTGCTCTGCAAAAAATATCCTCACCAGATCTCCGGAGGGCAGAGACAGCGGGTAATGATCGCAGCTGCCCTGATCACAGAACCAAAGCTCCTTATCGCCGACGAACCGACTACAGCGCTGGATGTCACTATCCAGGCACAGATTCTGAAGCTTTTGCTGAAACTAAATGAGCGGCATCACACTGCGATCCTGTTCATTTCCCATGATCTTGGTGTTATCCGCCGTCTGTGCAGCCGGGTCATCGTGATGAACCAGGGTACCATTGTGGAATCCGGTACCATCGGACAGGTTTTCTCCCATCCACGTGAAGAATATACGAAAAAGCTGCTGGATGCCATTCCCAACCGTAGGACTTCTCTTCGCCGCAAAAAGCGCCGGATGGATCTTTCAGGAGGTGAAAGTTAAGATGAGAGACACACAAACCGCAGCACCTGTATTACAATCCGAAAACGTATTGGAATTACGCCATGTCAGCGCCTCATACCGCGATGGAAAGCAGTCGAAGGATGTCCTCCATGATATTTCCCTGGAAGTCCATTCCAATGAGATTCTCGGTCTGGTAGGCGAAAGCGGATGCGGTAAATCCACACTCTCCAAAGTGATTCTGGGATTTGTAAAACCGGATCAGGGGGAAATTCTTCACTATACCCAAATGCCGCAGATGATTTTTCAGGATCCTTATTCTTCTCTGAATCCCAAAAAGAAAATTTCCTGGATCCTTGAGGAACCGCTTCGCATGCAAAAGGTTCCGAAAGCCAAGCGAAAAGAACGGGTCCTCAAAATGGCACAAAAAGTCGGTCTTCTCCCGGAACAGATCAACCGCTATCCCGGCGAGCTTTCCGGAGGACAACGCCAGAGAGTCGGCATCGCGGCTGCCCTGATTCAGGGATCCCGCTTTATCATCGCCGATGAGCCGGTTTCCGCTCTGGATGTCACAATCCAGAAGCAAATCATGGAACTGATGATCAGTCTCCAGCAGGAACTGAATCTTTCGATCCTGTTTATCTCTCATGATCTGAACGTAATCTACCAGATGTGTGATCGGGTACTGGTTATGAAAGACGGACGGATCATTGAGAGTGCAGATACAGAGGAACTGTTTACCCATCCCAAAGCAGAATATACCAAAGAGCTTTTGAGCGCTTCTTTGGATTCCTGAGTAAAAAGAAAGGGGGCACATCCGGTTTGATCCGGATCGCCTCCCTTTTTTCTTATGCCAGAGACCCCATCGGGTCCCACGGTTTTAACATGATGGGTTCGCTCTCATAGGCTTCGACTGCCTCTTTTGGCAGATGCTTTTTATTGACAACCACCTGATACATATATTCGTCAAACCAGCTGTCACTCATTACCAAATATCCGTTTTTTCCGCTTTCCTCTCCCCAGCTGTTTTCCACCTGCCAGCGGTTGGGTCTGCCTTCTTCGTCCAGATTCACCCCCTGGAACACCATCGCATGCGTCATCAGACTCTGTCCGTAGTCCAGACGCTCCGCCTTTGTCATGCCAAAGGTCGTATGAAACAGATTCTCCACTCCGAAAGTGCCAGGATCCATGATTCCGCCGTCACGGTTCAGACGTTTTCCCACATCGCAGCCGAACCATACCGGTTCACCATCCTGCATCTGTGCGATCGCCGCTTTTTTCAGTTCCTCAATCGGAAGATTGACGTAGCGCACCAGACGTCCCTCTGCTACATTTCCCAGATACTCTACGCTGTAGCTCCGATAGTACGGTTTATCCACAGTCGGAGCATTGATCAGACTGATATATTCTTTCAGATCTACACCTACATATTTCTCATAAAAGGTTTTTGGCGTCAGATTCGTATCTCTGTGGAAGTTTTTATCCTTGTCCCGGTACTCAAAAGTAAACGTCTTCGGCGGCTTTCCATAGCAGATGCAAAGCATATCATAAATCGTCTCCAGCATCGCCTCTTTCTTTTGCCGCAGTTCCTCGAAAGATACACCGCAGGCATACGCTTTTCTCAGGATACAGGCATCCTCGCGCAGCTTCTCCGTCGCATAAGCACAAAACTCATTGGTCGCAGAAGAAACTGCACTCTCCGGCATTGCAGACTTTGGAACCAGACCATATTTCTCCACAATACTGCAAAGCATGTCCCACTGACCGCCATCGTTCAGCGGAGCACGCAGCAAATGCGCAATCAGACGTCCATCTGTAGGCTCATCCAGCGTATTCAGTATGCTTTCCAGAAAATAGTTTGCCTTCTCCAGCTTATCATAAAAAGCCGGATAGCTCTGAGACAGTTCAAAGCTGTCCAGATTCGTATTTTTCATCACTCTCGCCCGCAGAACATTGAGTGCTGCAAACATCCAGCAGCGTCCGCTCTTCTTCTGATCTGTCACCTTGTCATGCTCCAGGCTGACGGAAAAATCATGTGTCACCTCCCGCTCCATCTGGTAATTCTTTGCAGCAGCCGAAATTCCATTGGCCGTAACCGCATTCATTGCAAGCGCATTGGCGCGATCCGCATCAAAGCGCTCCTCAAACTGCGCCAGCATATCTTTCGTAATTACTGTTTCCATGTCCCTTTTCTACTCCTTTGTTTTATTGTACAAACAATGCCGCTACGGCCACATCATACTCCGGCAGCCCATCGCTGCTCCAGAGAAGCGATATATCAAAAACTTCTTTCAGCAGTTTTGAAAAGTCAAATCCAAATCCTGTGATGGAATATCTCCTCTTCTCCGGATAGCGGCAGGGTTTTCCATCCGCTCTGGCGCAGCGATCACACAAAATACACCGTCCTGCTCCCAGAACCTTGCTTCCCGGATTTTCCTTTTCTTTTTCCAGCAGTGCAAGAAGCATTGTTCTCTTTACCTGTTCATAGGATCCTTTTCTTGCCGCTTCTGCTTCTTCCCGACTCACAATGCGGCTGCGGTCTTCTTCTGAATAACACACTTTCACAGCAATCAGATATACACGGCGATATGGTTCCAGATAGCTGGCCGTATCCGGCAGGCCCGGCGGGCACGACCATACCCTTCTGTAATCCGGACACAGACTGCACGCCTCCTGTGTGGCTCCTTCCATGCGGTATTCCGCAAGCAGCTGTTCTTTTGTTATCTCTTTTACCTTTACTTCTGTCGAATAGTTCATAGAAATCCCCTCAGACATTCATAGAATAGTCAAAAAGCCCCCTGGAAACGCCAAAGTGTTTCCCTGGGGGATCTTTTCAAAAATACGTATAATTCCTGGGCTTTTCACTCCAGCCAATTGCCAGCTGAATATCGTTCGCATAGTCCGGATCGCTCAGTTCCATCCGTCCGGTCCAGAGAAACGCCTTCAGTGGGATTGCTCCCTCCGTTCCTTATAGTACCCTGCCTGACATCTGCGTTCTGCGGGTTTTTATCATATACGACGTGCATCGGCAGATGCAGGCAGGATTCTGACATTGTTACTGCCAGTCTGCAGGATATACAAAGTAAGCATATCTTGCAGTTTCTGGTGTCTGGAAATGAATATGGCTGTTTTTCGGAATGTAGATGATCTCACCCGGCTTCGCACTTACGACTCTTCCGTCGATCTCTATCTCCAGAATACCGTCAATCACCATGTCATATTCATCATAGGTAAGTGTCCACTCAAAACTGGTATGATCCAGTTCCATGATACCGCAGCCCATGCGGGGCGCCTCCTCGAGTGTCACCACATCTTTGAGTGCCACACCTTTCTGCTGGAAAGGTTCACATTTGACCGTATCGGTCTGAATCTTGATGATACCGCTGGGATCCTTTTCCTTTACAAAGTCCTCTTTGGGCTCTGTCTTTGCGGATTCCTCCAGTACCTTTTTCACAATTTCCCGAATCAGTTCTTCACTTACATTCATGGACGGTTCCTCCCTCGTTTTACTTTTCTGCCGACTCAACCTTGGACAGCAGCTTCGGAGAGAGAATGTTTGCCAGGATCAGGGCGGTAATACCGGCGGTAAGCTTTCCTACGATTACCGGGAAAATCATCTCAGAGTTAACACCTGCGGTGAATCCCAGGTGATCACCGAATACGAATGCCGCACTTACAGCAAATGCCACGTTCAGCAGCTTGCCTTTTGGATTCATATCGCCCATGATATTAAACATTGCAATGTTGTTTGCCAGGTTCGCCACAAGACCTGCAGAACCATTTTCATCCATGCCAAGCTTCTGTCCGATTGCTCCAAGTGCCTTTCCAAATGTCTTGGTAATCCATTTTACCATCGGGAATGCACCGATCAATACGATCGAAATCTGTCCGCAGACCAGAAGTCCGGATTCCAGAGGAATCACACCGTCAGCATCCGGTTCTACCATCAGGTTCATCAGCGGGAATTTGATTCCTGTCTGATATTCAAATACTGCAATTGCCGTGAAGATCGTAATCAATACGGTAACGCCGGTTCCAAACTTGTTAAATCCGTTGATCATCTTGGTAGGTGCAAACCAAAGTCCGATAACGATCAATCCGGCGATGATAATAACCGGGATCAGGTTAACCAGAATGGTGCCAAGGCTGATCTTATACTGGGTCAGGTTCATTACCAGACCGCCGGCGATACAGCCGATCGGAATCGTAATCATACCAGCGAGAATACCTGCTCCAAGGAACGGGCGGTCTTCTTTTTTGATGATGGAAAGGGCAACCGGAATGGTGAATACCAGTGTCGGGCCCATCATGGTTCCAAGAATCAGTCCGGAAAAGTTTCCGATTGTCTCATTGCTTGCCAGACTCATCGCCAGAGGATATCCTCCCATGTCGCAGGCAAGAAGGGTCGTCGCAAACATCGACGGGTCTGCGCCGAGCAAAGTATAGATCGGTACGATAATGGGTTTTAATAAAATTGCCAGTACCGGCGCTGCTGCTACAACGCCCGCCATCGCAATCGCCAGAGGGCCCATCGCATTGAAGCCCTCATCAAACTGTTCGCCATAACCCAGTTTATTGCCCCGGATCTTATCTACAGCTCCGACAATCATGAAAATCATCATGATGAAAATAATTACGGAGTTTATGGAAAGTCCGCTGATCCACTCCTGAAGACTTTCCGTAAACACGCTTACATTTGTAATGTTGTCAATCAGCTCCTGAAACATACACGTCCTCCTTTCGGCAGCTTTTTGCCTGCTGCCTCTCTCTTCCGCTTAAAGAAGCGACTGAAACACCTGAGGAGACGGCCGTGGGATTACCGTGCTTCCCACGTACAGTTCCCTGTGTTCTGTCGCGGCTGCAACCGCTGCTCTGACCGCACCCACATCACCCGTGAGTGTGACATAGCCTTTTCCACCGATTGCATATCCGATTCTCACTTCAATTAAAGTAATCTGTGCTGCCTTGGCAGCTTCATCTGCGGCAAGAATCGCTGATGCCACAGAATAAAACTCGATAACGCCCACCGCACCCGGCTGTTCCACCGATACGGTTCCGGAAAGTGCGGGAATCAGCTGTTCATGAACATTGGATATCTGCAGGGTATCGACCACAAACTCTCCGCCCCTTACGATGCCCTCTTTCATGGAGGCCTTTACATCCCCAGTGTCTCCCGCTACAATCACCATATATTTTCCCGGGCAGACGGTAGATGATCGGATCAGGTCTACCTGGGCAGCTTTTACCATGTAATCGCTGGTTTCAATTCCTCTGGCGATGCTGGACAATTCCACCATGCCGATCGCTTTTCCCATTCCTCTTCCTCCTCTTCTAGCCAATCCGGATACCCCGGTCTGTTACTTCTTTTACAGTTCCATCCATACCTACATAGATATTGGCAGAAAGTCCGGCCGCAGCCTGCGCCGCCAGATCCCCTTTCTTCACCACATCTCCCACTTTCAGAACCGGCTCTGCCGGTTTTCCGATATGCTGTGATAGTGGAATAAACAGATTGTCCGGCTTCAGCTCTGTCAGTTCGGGAAGTGTATGGCTTACATATTTGGTCAGATCCAGACGCGCAATCAGACGTTCTGTCGGGATCTTATGGTAATCCACGCCGCTTCTCTCCTCCGGGTGAAGGTTGCGCTCTACCTGAATCCCTTTTTCCCTCAGACGGCCTTTGATATAATCATTCATCTTTCTCGGAGAGAGCCCCATCGGACAGGAGAACATCTCACAGGCTCCGCAGCTGCAGCAGTTTGCTGCACTTCCGAAGCAGCGCAGATATTCTTTTTCATCCGTGATCAGCTTCTCTTTCCAGACACTTCTCATGACCATATTGGGCCTTACCTCATGTCCGAGCAGATATCTCGGACACAGATCCGTACACATACGGCACTGAATACACGCTGTGGCGGCCTGCCGCATCATGCGCTCCACGGAAAGTTTCGAACGGCGCACCAGATAATGATCTTTCGGCAGTACCAGAAGATTTCCGGTTGTCTTTGTCACCACCGCCGCATCAATCTGTTCCTCCTCCGTAAGCATCTTTCCCATCATGGGACCGCCGAAAATCACCGCATAGGAAGCGGGATTCACAGGTGCTTTTGCAAGCACTTCACGGATCGGAGTACCAACGGGTACGTGAAACATCGTCGGACGGGCCACATCTCCTGTCACGGAAAGAAATTTCTCCGTCACCGGTTTTCCCTCCAGCGCATCTGCGATGGAGAGCACTGTTCCCACGTTATCCACGACACAGCCCACATCCAGAGGAAGTCCCCTCTCCGGAACGCATCGGCCGGTTACCTGGTGCACCAGCGTCTGCTCGTCACCGGCCGGATAAAATACCTTCATCCGGAAGATTTCCACAGGAGCTGCTTTCCGGCGAATCGCTTCCTCCAGTGCTGCAATTTCCCGTGTATACTCTTTTTTCAGTGCAATCACCGCATGTTTTGCCTCAAGATGCTCCGCAATGCGAACGACCGTATCCACAATTCGTTCCGGATAAGTGCGGCAAAGATACTTGTCTGTCTCGATCAGAGGCTCACATTCTGCCGCATTGACCAGAAAATACTCTGCTTTTGCGTTTAATTTTACATGTGTTGGAAATCCGGCTCCGCCGGCACCTACTACGCCCGCGCGTTTGACCGCTTCCACAAACTCCATGGAATCACCGCCTTTCTTCCGGAGATCGCTAGATCAGACTTTTGTCAATCTCCGCGTCATCCACGATTCCCACCACCGTGGCGTCTACCGGGATGTCCGGGCCGCCGGCGGCGCCCCTTGCAGAGCTTCCGCCGACATAAATCACTGTTTCTCCGACACCCGCGCCGATAATATCAGCTGCGACAATCGGATGTTCTATGGGGCCATCATCCAGCAGATTGATGGGCTGAATCACCAGAAGTTTCAGTCCCGCAAGACGGTCTTCCTTTCTGGTTGCCCAAATATTACCTATGACTCTTCCTGTCTTCATCTGCGCTGCCCCCTCTTAGCCGAGGAGAGTTCTCTGCGGACAACGACAATCTTTCGTTTGGAAGCGTATTCTTTTGCCAGATCGGTCAGGATCGCTTTTGTATCCACCACCAGCGTTTTCGCTTTGGCAGAATCTGCTGCTGTGACATCTTTTTCCGTAATCACATGTTTAAAGATACAGATTTCTCTTTCTGCCTCTTCGGGTACATCCACCGGGGTCTCTTTTACTGCATCGCTCCTGCTTTCTTCCCGTTTCGCGGCTGTTTCATTACAGTGCTCTGCTTTGCATTCGCCGCAGATTTCTGTATTGGCAGAAGACTGTCCATCCAGAATCAGCGAGAGAAGCTCTTTCTGCTTTGCAATCACTACACCACTCTGCTTTAAAAGCTTCAGTCCGGACTCTATTCTCTCATAGTAGGCCTTCGGTGCACTGTCCCGGTATCGGTACAGTTCCACTTCCTCTTCCGGAACAAAGATCTTTTTCCCCGCCAGGATCGCCTCGCCAAACAGTTTAACGTAAGGGCCATCAAAAATGCCATTGGCAATCTTGCCGAGTGCTTCATTGGTCAGGGTATAGGCAATCACTGCTTCATAGTCCGCAGGATTACACTGATACTCTTTCAGAAGCGCGCATTCTGTCTGATAATACTCTCCCAGACGCCGGCATTCGAGTGCTTCGTGGCAGATCGTTCCGTGCGCACTGGTAAGAATCAGAATTTTGGGCTTCTCTTCTTTTCCTTCATCCACTCGTTCCTGCTCAACTGCTCCCGGCTGCTCCATGGCACTGATTTTTTCCTGTACTCTTTTGCAGATCTCATTTACGAGAAGATCGATATCCATGTCCTGTTCTCCTCCTTTCTCTCAGATTTCATCTCTTTTTATGGGGTTTGCTCTCCCCTTGTCATACTTTGTTTCCTTTTTCTCAGACCCTGCAGTTCATTGCAATTCCTGCTGGTGTCACCAAAAACGGATTGGCCGGTTTTACTGTGTGAATGCCTGTTTCTTTTTCAATGATTCCTTCGATTCCGGTCAGGCAGCAGGTTCCTCCGCACAGATAAATCGTATCAATTTCTGCCGGGTTGACATAACGCTTGATGATCGTCGCTATTTTCTCTACCACTGCTTTCAAAACCGGAAGGATCTCCCTGTGACGGGAATAATCCTGTTTTATTTTTTCTGCCTCTTCAAAGGAAATGTGATAATTTCCTGCCAGAACCAGTGTCAGATGGGTACCGCCAGTGGGTTCGTCCTCGATCTGCACCACTTTGCCGTCGTGGATAACTGCAAGACCTGTGGTTCCTCCACCGATATCTACGATCACTCCATCATCGATCTGATAAACCGCATTTGCAGAGGAGGGCTCATCCAGAACAGCAGTGACCTCAAAGCCTGCACCTTCCGCCACGTACTGATGCGTCTTTACACTGCTCTCCGTGCCTGCCGGCATGGCAATTGCACAATTGACCAGCTCACGTCCCAGACGGGTTTCCAGCTTTTCTTTCAGCGTTTTTACAATTTTCAGTGCGCCGGAATAATCCACCACCACACCGTCCCGCAGTACGCTGGCTGCCTGCTTCTCACAGGCCACAGGATTATTTTCCTCGTCCAGTACCACCAGAACAATATAAGCGGTTCCCAAATCCACACCCACTTTCAGTTTGCTGCCCACCGGTGTAAATGTCGTCGTTTCCGACGCCTCTACACGCTTCATAAATTCTTCTACACGCTGTCTGTCCATTCGCACCGCTCCTTACCTGCAGCTTATCCCGCTTTTTTGCTTCAGCTGCTTATTTGTCTCCCATTTTGCCGGAAATGATCTTTCCCAGCGTAAAGCCTGCGACTGCCGCCGCATTGGCTTCGTCAAAATCAATATGCATCCGGAACCGGAACTGATCACTGACCCGGATAATCACATCATCAAAGGTAACCGGTCTGTCACTCAGGATCTGTACGCGAACCCGGTCTTTATCCGAAAGCCCAAGCTCTTCTGCAACCTCAGTCGGTACGTGTACGTGATTATGAGCTACGATTGCCGCATGCTCTGCCTGCAGAGTCCCTGCAGGTCCTTCGATGATCACCGGAGCTGCTCCATCAAGATCACCGGACTCCTTTAACGGAGCCTTGATGCCCAGTGCCACGCAGTCACTCTGTGACAATTCCACCTGTGTCGCAGTTCTTACCGGTCCGAGAACCGCCACGTGTTCTTTTTTTCCTTTCGGGCCAACCAGGGTCACCCTCTCTTCACAGAGGAACTGGCCAATCTGGGAGAGCGGACGCTTCTCATGAAGTATCGCTCCTTTTCCAAACAGAATTTCCAGATCCTCTTCTTTCAGATGAACATGCCTGGCCGATACTTCCACTTCCACCAGACCGGATTTCGTCATGGTCTGCATTACTTTTTCTACCAGCTGTTCCATCCATCCTCCTATGCTTCGTATTCTCCCGCCAGATATTTACACATGATAATATGCATGGCGCTGGACATACGGTTCAGTTCTTCAATAATATCCTGCCTGTCGTACTGTTTGCCATCGTGGAATGCCGACGCTGCCGCTACTTCTGTCTCGCGCACTGCCGTGCGGAGCTGATTGAGCAGCGCATAGGTCTTGCCCAGTTTATAATCGGGAAGCACCATCTGTTTGACCTTATAAAATTTCATCGGATTGTGGGAATGCTCCCGCAGCTCCTTATGGCTCAAACCAATGATATAATCCCTGCGAAACGGCTCATCGAGTACATCACAGCGCATCATCTCCCGAAGACTGGCGACAATGTCATCCAGATCTTCAATGAGTTTCTCCTGTTTTCCCATCTCAAAGAGCAATGTCTGATTCAGTACAAACAAAGCCTCAAGACTGTCCAGTTTTCCCCGGAACACAATCCTTTTGTGATCCTTCGGCACCAGAACATTGCCATACAGGTGCGTCATATGTTCAGGCTTTTCAAAATAGTAGGCGCCCGTCTCATAATCTACAAATTTCGGTTTCTCCGTCACGGGAACGTCAACCTCCGGCATCTTCGGCACTTCCGTCGCCACTACTTCCGCGGCCGGTCCGGACTCTGTGCTTTTCTCCGGTTTCTGATATTTCTGTTCTTTCTGGCTGACAATTTTAATCTTACACTGCTGCAGATATTCTCTGCCTGCCGGTGAAAGAATCTTCCCCTCCGGAACAACATAGGATTCAGGTTTGGAGGCTCGCAGTTCATCCCGAAGGATTGCTTCTGTTATGACTTTCATATGTCTTGTTCCACCTCCCATAAACTATCTCCAGGGGAGCTCATCTCCCCACAGCTGCTGTTTACGTAAGAGACGGCAGGATTGCCTCCACCTCTTCGTGAGGTCTCGGAATGACATGAACAGAAATCAGCTCACCCACACGCTCCGCTGCTGCTGCGCCCGCATCTGTTGCTGCTTTCACAGCGCCTACATCGCCGCGCACCATAACGGTCACAAGGCCTCCGCCTACATGCTCTTTTCCGATCAGTGTTACGTTTGCCGCTTTTACCATCGCATCGGCCGCCTCAATAGAAGCTACCAGACCTTTCGTCTCAATCATTCCCAATGCCTGCTGTGCTGCCATATGGATACCTCCTTGCTGCAAATTCTTCGTTCCCTGCAATATCCGTTCCGGGGATGTCCCTCATACAAAGGGGACACCCCGGGGGATAACTCTGTTTACTTTAAGGAAGGAAGGATAAATTCAACTTCTTCGTGTGGTCTCGGGATGACATGAACGGAAATCAGTTCTCCAACACGCTCTGCCGCTGCTGCGCCTGCATCCGTTGCTGCCTTTACAGCGCCTACATCACCGCGTACCATAACAGTTACCAGACCTCCGCCTACATGCTCTTTTCCGATCAATGTAACGTTTGCTGCTTTTACCATCGCATCTGCTGCCTCAATAGAAGCTACCAGACCTTTTGTCTCAATCATTCCCAATGCCTGCTGTGCTGCCATAAATTGTTCCTCCTTTTTTGCTTCTTCTCTTAAATGCTTGGCACATCACTGATCACACAGTAACGTTTTTTGTATCAAACTGCTCCGGATCAGGCGGAGCGAAGTCTCTTGATAATTTCATTTACAACCGCTTCGATATCAATATCGTCATATTTCGGCTGCGGCTTGCAGACGCCCTCGGTGCAGTCCGGAAGATCCGCCTTGATATCTTCGATCTCACAGATTCCCTCCGCCACATAGCGGGTATTCAGAAGGTTCATCGGACCTACATTTTCCGAAGTAGCGCTTCCGCCGATGGCACCGCAGCCAAGAGTCAGCGCCGGCATCAGTCCTGTCGTTCCTCCGATACCGCCAAGAGCACTCGGCGTGTTGACGATAATTCTTGATGCGGGAATCCGTTTTGCAAAATAATCTACCATGCTCTGATCCTTCGTATGCATGGAGAAGGTATGTCCGGCACCTTCATAATGGAGAATCTCCTGACAGAGTTCACAGATCTCCACGTAAGACGGTGCTGTATAGAATGCCAGAATCGGTGCCAGCTTTTCGTTCGAGTACGGATGACCTCTTCCGATTCCGGTTTCTTTTGCCACAAGGACTCTTGTTCCTTTTGGAATCTCAATGCCGGCCAGATCCGCGATCGTCTGTGCATCCTTACCAACGATCATTGGATTCATAGTGCCGTTGGAGCGAAGAATGAAGGCTCCGAGCTTTTTGATCTGCTCCGGATCCAGGAAGTAAGCCCCCTGGCGTTCCATCTCAGCTCTGACTGCCGCTTCCATCCCCTCATCACATACAACGGACTGTTCCGAAGCACAGATGGTTCCATTGTCGAAGGTTTTGGAATCCATAATCCGCTTCACTGCCAGTGGCAGATCCGCTGTCTTTTCAATATATGCCGGTCCGTTTCCAGGACCTACTCCGATGGCCGGTGTTCCGGAAGAATATGCAGCCCGCACCATCGCGGAACCTCCGGTTGCCAGAATCATTGAAATATCCGCGTGCCGCATCAGATTATCGGTTGCCTGAAGCGTCGGAATCGTAATGCAGGATACCAGATCCTCATTTCCTCCTGCCTCGGCAATAGCCTGGCGGATCGCTTTTACGGTTTCCAGAATGCAGTTTCTTGCATTCGGATGGGGTGAGAATACAATGGCATTTCCAGCCTTAATGGCGATCTCTGATTTATACAGTGCCGTGGAGGTTGGATTTGTGGAGGGGATCAGTCCTGCAATGACTCCCACGGGAACCGCCAGAGTTCTGACTTTCCTCTGCTCATCTCTGCTGATCTCACCAATCGTTTTCATGTCTTTGATATGTTCGTAAACACCATTGCTGGCGAATACATTTTTAATTACTTTGTCAGCTTCCACGCCGAATCCGGTCTCTTCATGAGCCATCTTTGCAAGGCGCTTTGCATTTCGTACTCCGGCATATGCGATCGATTTTACAATCGCATCCACCTCTTTCTGACTCTTTTTGCTCAGCTCTTCCTGGGCAGTTTTGGCTTTTTCAACCAATTCACGTACTTCCTGCACTGACAAAAGATCTTTATCGTATAATTGCATACTCCAATTCTCCTGTCTGATCGATTCGTAACTGTTCAGAATGTATGCAGTACCTGCTGATAATGTGCCGCTGAATCGTTACGTGAATTCCAAAATTGCATGAATCAGTTCCTGTTTTCTGGCAAATCGTATTTCCTGGCGGGTCATATTTGTGATTTCCAGCGCTCTCGCCAGGCGGCGGAGTGCAGCTACGGTCATCTGACCCAACTGCTCTTCCGTCAGCATCTCCGGTGAGATCTGTGCAGCACCGTTTGTCTCTGTCTCCGGGATAACTGCTTCCTTTGGGTCTTCCTCCGGCTCCTCCTTTGGACTTTCATCGAAAGCTTCATCTTCTTCCGGCTGATCCGGATCCACAGGAGTTTCCGGCGGATTTTCCGACGGACATTCCGACGGGGGCTCGGGCGGCGTATCGTCCGGATTGTTTCGGTCTTTTCTCAGCATCTCCATCACTTCTTCCGCCGGCCGCGGAATTACATGAACACTCACAATCCTTCCCACTCTCTCTGCTGCTGCAGCGGAAGCATCCATTGCAGCTTTCACAGCTCCCACATCTCCATCCACGAGAACAGTCACCAGACCGCCTCTTACACAAACCACATCTACCAGAGAAACATTTGCCGCTTTTAACGCACTATCCAAAGCTTCTACTGCTGCAAGGTAGCCATATACTTCAATCATGCCAAGTGCTTTCATATAGTACCTCCGCCTGCAGCTCCTTTTGCAAGCTTAGTTTCTCATTCCTTTGGATTATCCGCTACAAATTCAACTGCTGCCGCAAACGCATCGCAGGCTGCCTTGCAGGCTGACTGGCTTCCGGTGAGCAGTGCTCCGCCGAAGTTGGTCTCTGACGGCGGTGCATACAGTACGCACATCTTTACATCTGCTGCTTTCAATGCAGCATCCACAGCATACATTGCCTCAAGAGGCGGTGCGATCAGATACGCCAGAGCCTCGCCTTCCTGGATTCCTGCACCCTCAGACAGATAGGAACCGGTACGGGAAATGCAGTGTGCGTAATAGATAATGGTATTGTCTTCGTTTGCAGATACGAAATGTGCAACATTTTCGATCATATCCACAGCTGCTTCCAGTCCGCTGCGTACTTCCGCCGGATTGGGGCCTGCCAGGATTCCGATGATTTCACCTGCAAGTTTGGTATTTGCGTTGTCAGCACCGCCGTAGAAGCTCTTTGCGTATACAACTTTTACGTCCGCTTTTTTGGTTGCCTCATCCAGTGCTGTATAAGTAACATCATCGCTGTTCGCGGTGATCAGTGCCAGAGATTTCTGATCCGGAGTCAGATTCAGAGATTTTGCCAGATCCGGGCTGACATTGGGGATTATTTTGGTTGCAAGGACATCCGCCTTGATTGGATCTCGTTTCATTTGTTTCCCTCCTATTCACACGATTAAAGTTTCAGATCTGTTCCGCTGGCTTTGTTTTCCAGAATCTTTTTAATGATTTCTGCGATGTGAGCACCAGCCTCTGCCGGGTTTGTTCCGGCTTTATGAATGTTGGATACAACCGTTCTTCTCGCCTCAGGCATTCCTACCGTCGCTTTGTATGCAATGTAAGCCGACATGGATGTTGCGGTGATCAGTCCGGGACGCTCTCCGATCAGTACACAGGTAACATCTGCTCCTGTAATCTCGGAAATCTGATCCATAGCTCCTACACGGCCATATTTTACGAAAAACGGAGTACCGCAGTCGATGCCGTAGCTCTTAAGCCCCTGCTCAATTGCCGGAAGTACATCTCCTACATTGGCTGCAATCGCCGCGGAGCTCAATCCATCCGATACATATACCTGTACGGTCGGATGCATTTTACATTTTTCTTTAATTACTTTTACCGCTTCGTCATTTAATTTTCTTCCCAGATCCGGACGGGTCAGATAGATATCCTTGCTGTCACACTGTGTCTGTACAGAGAAAAGCCCCATCTTATCTACAAATTCCTGATCCACATCAGAGAATACTGCATCCTGTGCAGCGGAATGAGCTGCCCGGAACTGCAGAGAAGGATCTGTTTTGTAGCGTGCTCCCGCTTTTCCGATACCAAGGCGGCAGGGAGCGTACTGTTTCAAATCATAATATGCTTCTTTATTTACAGGATTTTCTACCAGATACTGGGTACGGATATCCACTTCTGTTACATCCGGAATGCAGCCTTCTTCAATCACAGGCTCGCCAGCACAGGCAGCGCAGCTTTTCTGTGATTCCTGATCTTTCTGGCCAAGGTTCATTTCTGACAATACCTGCTCAATAATTGTTCTTAAATCGTTCTCATTTACCAAAACACGCCACCTCCTACTTGCTAAGGAATACGGATGCGTCACCTGCCAGAGGCGTCAGCTTGCCGTCCTTTGAGAATCCCATCTTTTCCAGCCACAGGTCAAATTCACGGATCGGGCGAAGTCCGAAGATTTCACGGAGACTTGCCGCCTCATGGAAACCGGTACACTGATACATCAGCATACAGTCATCTCCCTGAGGAACACCCATGATATAGTTACATCCTGCAGCCACAAGAAGTGTTGCCAGGTTTTCAATATCATTCTGATCTGCTTTCATATGATTGGTATAGCATGCGTCACAGCCCATGGGGATACCGGTCAGCTTGCCCATAAAATGGTCTTCCAGACCTGCACGAATGACCTGTTTGGAATCATACAGATACTCCGGTCCGATAAATCCAACTACGGTATTTACAAGGAACGGCTGATATCTCTTTGCGAATCCATAACATCTCGCTTCCATGGTTACCTGATCCCATCCATTGTGGGCATCGCTGGAAAGCTCGGATCCCTGTCCGGTCTCAAAATACATCACGTTCGGACCGGTACTGGTCGCTTTGTGAAGCATCAGATCACGTCCTTCATCCAGCATGGATGCGGTAAGACCAAAGGCCTCGTTACCCTTCTGGGAACCAGCGATGGACTGGAACATCAGATCTGCGGGAGCATGAAGCTTCTCGATCGCTTCCATCTGTGTGGTTACATGGGCAAGCACACAGTTCTGTGTTGGCACTTCCCATTTTCTCTTAAACTCATCAAAGCTGCGAAGGATTCGTGCGACACTCTCTACGGAGTCATCTACCGGGTTCAGACCGATTACCGCATCGCCGCATCCAAGGGAAAGGCCTTCCATTACGGATGCCATGATACCCTTCGGATCATCTGTGGTATGGTTCGGCTGCAGACGGGATGAGAAGGTTCCCGGCAGACCAATGGTTGTATTGCAGTGGGCAGAGATTCTGATCTTTTTCGCACCGTAGATCAGATCCAGATTGCTCATCAGCTTGCAGACAGCAGCTACCATCTCGCTGGTAAGACCGCGGGATGCACGTTTGATCATATCCCCTGTTGTCTCGGTGTCCAGGATCCACTCACGAAACTCGGCAACGGTTTTGCCTTTGATCTCGTTATAAATGCTCTCATTTACGCCATCCTGAATAATTCTGGTTACTTCATCTTCCTCGTATGGAACTGCTGGATTGTTTCGGAGGTCTTCCAACGTAATGTGAGAAAGAACGACTTTTGCCGCAACTCTTTCTTCGGCAGATTCTGCAGCGATACCCGCTAATTTATCGCCGGATTTCTCCTCGTTGGCCTTGGCCATAACTTCGCGAAGAGATTTGAACTCGTACACCTTGCCAAATAATTTTGTCTTTAAGATCAATTCTTTCACCTCTCTTTTTAATTATCTGTTGAAGATCAACGTTTTTGTCACAACCGGAACCACACGGCCTTCCGCCATGGGTTCACCGATGTCAATGTAATCTCCGTCACCCGCATGAATTCCGTCAATGCAGATCACATCCTTCTTTCGCTCCAGCAGAACATTCAGCGCATTTCCAAGTGCTTTTGCAATGTCATTCTCGATCACAAGGATCAATGGATACGGTCCTCTGATCACCTCATCCGCTCCATCAATCAGAATGCCTGCCAGGTCCTGAATCTGTCGAAAGCTGGTGTGATACTTGCCGGAAAAAGCGATGGCGGTCTGCTCCAGAACGCCTTCCGTCTTGTAGAGAAGCAGTCTGTCACGGATTGCCTTCCGGAATGCAGCCGGTTCCTGTTCCTCCTCCGCAGAAACTTTCAGAACCGGAATGTTTTTTATGGGCAGCTGACCCTTCGCATAGCTGATCGTACTGCCGCTAACATTTGTAGTATGGGTTCCTGCGCCGACCACGGTAGCCCGTATGGTCTCCTTCGCAGGATAGGTTTTCAGCGTCTGCAGCGCGGTATTTCTTTTTACCGCCCTTCCGAGAAGTACTCCGATATCTCCATACCGGAACACATCTCCTTCCGACTCCTGATAAATACAGTCAGCCACTCCTCCGGAATACGTCACACCCTGAATCTTCGGCTGATCCGGAAGCGGATGACCTTCATTGGTATATAATTTGCTGTGAAATTTGTCCGGCTCTGTCACATGCAGTGCCATGGCCAGCTGATCCGCCATCCATTCGCAGACCCGGTAAAGCATCTGGGCATTGGCCGGATCTCCTGTCTGAATCCGGATTCCGTGAAGCGCCGCGAGCTCCTGAATGGATGGAAAAATATAGCTGATCTTTCCGTTTTCCACCTTGATCAGGCGTCCGCCGATATCCAGACAGCAGGTTCCCAGAACAACGCCCTTCCGGAAGAATGCAATGTTGCTGGTGCCGCCTCCGATATCCACGTTGGCAATCACTTCCCGCTCTTCCTCCGAGAGCTGATCTGCTCCGGCTCCCCGCGCGGACAATACCGATTCCAGATCCGGTCCTGCGGTTGCTACCACAAAATCTCCGGCAAATTCACTTAAAGTAGAGAGCACCAGATTGGCATTTTGCTTTCTGGCCGTCTCTCCGGTTATGATCACCGCTCCGGTTTTCAGATCGGATGGCTTCATACCTGCTTTTTTATATTCGGAAGCGATAATCTCCTTTACCCTGTCCGCATCAATCTCTGTCTGTGACTTCAGCGGTGTAAAATAAATTGCGCTTCGATAAATAACTTCTTTCTTTACAATACTGATCCTCGGTACCACATAACTGCTGGCAAGATTTTCGATCGTCAGCCGGCTGAAAATCAGCTGCGTTGTGGATGTGCCGATATCAATGCCTACACTCAAAATGACTTCCTGCACCGGGATCACCTCCTATTCTGAGATGCTCACAAGATCCGCTGTCTCATTGATAAAATCAAATGTAACCTTGGTGCCTCTGGACGAGGAACGGATTTTCAGATTTCCATGCAGTTTGTCCTGCACCATCGTCTGTACCAGGTTCAGCCCCAGACTTTCTTTCTTCTTCTTGGAAGCGTCAAAACCGATCCCGTCATCTGTCACTGTAACAGTGGAATACACCTTTCCTTTCTCCAGACGAATCTGAATCTTTCCCTCTTCCCTGCCCTCAAAGGCATATTTCATGGAGTTCACCAGCAGTTCATTGACTGCCAGCGCCGCGGATGTGGCAATATCCGAATTCACTGTGATATCGTCCCCCAAAAGCTCCAGATCCACTTTGAGATTCGGGCGAAGGAACGGCTGTACCGCATTATTTTTTACAACGCGAAGTACTTCCTTGAGGTTAACATCCTCCACACCTGTCTGCGAGAGCAGCTGATGAGTCACCGACATGGAAAGAATCCGGTTGATGCTCTCGTAAAGCACTCTTTTAGTCTCCTCACTGTCCGTTCTGCGTGCCTGAAGGCGGAGCAGAGATGCCATCGTCTGCAGATTATTTTTCACCCGGTGATGGAGTTCGCGAATCGCCGCCGATTTTAATACCAGGCTCTTCTCCTGTTCCCGGTTCCAGGTGATATCCCGGATAATCACCGCAAGCTGAATGTCTCCTTTGTCCATCTGAATCTGCCGGATCCTCAGATAATGCTTGCCTACCTGTACTTCTGTGAGTACCTCGCTGAGCTCACTCTCCTCATCGTACCTGTTCAGGCAGATATTCTTGTATTTCTGTCCTAATATGTCCTCAACATAGCCAAGATCCTGAAACAGTTCCCTGGCATACATATTTCGGAAGGTCACTACTCCGTGAATGTCAACCAGAAGCAGGCCTTCATCAATACTTTCTGTCAGCCATTCATTCTCATTGATCATATGGTTCAGCGGAGTCTCCACCGCATTGCAGTGTTCGCGTTCGCCTTCCTCTTCACTTTCCTCTGTTATTCGCCGTTCCCGGATCAGAACCCCGATCACACGGGAATTGTATTTGATTGGCTCTACGGACTGGATCGTATAATTGTCTTCCTGGGTTCTGGCCTTCATATATTTTGTGGCGATGCCAAGCTTAAAGGTTCTGGCTACAGCCGGTTCATTAACCGCTTTCGCCAGCATTCCCAC
This sequence comes from Fusicatenibacter sp., assembly GCA_022766945.1. Lineage (GTDB taxonomy): Bacteria > Bacillota > Clostridia > Lachnospirales > Lachnospiraceae > Fusicatenibacter. The sequence goes on from JALEOU010000069.1 coordinate 26,608, forward strand.
GACACTGTTTTTATAGGAAGAAGGCACCTCCTCCGGTTTTGCCTCCGCCACAACGATAGCGTCCCCTTCCAGACAGGGACAATCCACAAACATGTCCGCAGCCTCCAGATTGGCCAGGGGCTGCAGCGTCCCCGCCATCATCTGAATCACCTGAATCTCCTCTTCCGAGAGATCGGTGTATTCTTCGCAAAGCTGCTTGATCACATCTGACATGTTATTCCCCTCTGCGCATTAAAATAATTTCCGCAACTTTTTTCATAGATACGTTCTTCATTTTGCTGACATTCCGGATATAGTCGTAAGCCTCCTGCTCCGAAAGACCTCGGCGGCTCATAAGCACTCCCTTCGCCTGTTCCACCGCAATTCTGCTTTCAAGCCGTTTTGACATGCTCTGGCATTCCTTCTGCATCTTATGCATCTGACGGCTTCTCTCCGCCGCAATCTCCAGTGCCGGTACAAAAGATCTCTCATCCACCGGCTTTACCATGTAACCGCTCACTCCGCTTTTCTTGGCTTCTTCTATAAACTCCCGATCACTGTATGCTGTGAGAAGCACCACTGTCTCTGCGAGATGCTCATCAGTAATGATTTTTGATGCCGTCAGTCCATCCAGAAGCGGCATCTTTACATCCATAATGACCAGATCCGGTTTTTCCCTCCGGCAGACCTCCACCGCATCAAATCCGTCTGCAGCTTCGCCCGCAATCTCATATCCTTCTTTTTCCAGCATTTCACGCAAATCCATCCGCGTGATCGGTTCATCGTCCGCAATGATTACACGCATCTTTTCTATCCTTCCGCCTGTGCCCTGTTCCGCAGCAGTATCCGCATCTGCCCCGGAAACTACAATACTGTCTCTTTCTCAAAATAAGAAATCAACGCTTCAAATCCTGTCCCCTCATAACTGCTGGTGACAAAAATCTCTCTGGCACCCGCCATAGAGAGATACTTCTTCGCATCCTCAATCTGCTTTTCCGTGCCGAGATCACTTTTGGTCACAATTCCTATACAGGGCTTTGCAAATGTGCTGGAATATCCCGGAGGAAACATGGTTCCCATCTCATTCGCCTGCTGTACCAGAACAATCAGATCCGCCTCCACCGCAGTCACCGTCAGCGCGCCCCGCAGATAATTCCGTTCCAGATATTCGCCCGGTGTATCAATGACATTGTCATTGATCAGCTGGATCGTCTGGGTTTTGTGATACTTCAGATCCTCATGATTGAGATACTGGCAGAGCGTTGTCTTTCCCGCCATGGAACGCCCAATCAGTATGATTCGCTTCTTCCTGTTCTCCATCTGCCTCTCCCTCTTGTCCTTTTAGGATCTTGTAATCACCGTGGAGGCAAAGCCCATCTGGTCGCAGAGCACCTTCATTACGTCACGAAGCGCCGCCTCCACACCGGCTACGTCCCCTGTGATAATCAGAGATCCGTTAAATCTGTCTACAAAGCCAATCTGTATATCCGCCGCCTTGCTTGCCACATCTGCTGCGATGATAGCTGCCTCGCTCGGCGTAATAGTCAGAATTCCAATGGCTCCCTTTCCGTCAATCAGTCCCATCTTCGCATACAGCGCATCCACCGGATGAGGAATCACGTGCGCCAGGGTCACCTGCTTGCCGGGTACAAATTCCTGTATAATACGTTCTTTTTTATCTTCGTACATCGCCATTCTCTCCCTGAACTCTTATACCAGTTTTCCTGTGTACGCACGAAGGAATACGGAGCGAATGTCATCCTTTGAGCATGCTCTCGGGTTTGTCTTTGTGCAGGCATCCTCATAAGCCGCCTCCACCATCTCATCCAGCGCACGGTCAAAATCCTCTCTTGAGACTCCGGCAGCTTCAATGCTGTCCGGAATATGCAGCTGTTTGATGTACTGCTTGGTTGTCCGCACCACGGCAAAAGCGCTCTGTCGGATGCTGGCTCCATCCAGTCTCACAATTCTGGCGATCCTTGCATACCGCTTCGCTACCGGTGTCAGCTGATCAAGACATCCCGCATTAAATCCCATGACATAGGGAAGCAGAATTCCGTTGGCACGTCCGTGCGGAATATGAAAATGAGCACCCAGTGTATGTGCCATGCCATGATTCAGTCCCAGTCCGGCATTGCTGAATGCTATTCCTGCCAGACAGGACGCGTAATGCATCTTCGTCCGGGCTTCCATGTCATCCGGGTTCCTGTATACCTTCAAAAGGTTACTTCTCACCAGCTTAATTGCCTTCTCCGCGGCTGCATCCGTAAAATCATTGGCATTTGTCGATACAAAAGCTTCAATCGCGTGTGTCAGCACATCGATTCCCGTATCCGCCGTCACCGAAGGCGGTACCGTCCTCACCAGTTCTGCATCCAGAAGTGCCGCATCCGGGAGCAGATCATCCGATACCAGAGGATATTTCACCGACTTCTCCGGATCACTGATCACGGAAAAACGACTCACTTCCGATCCGGTCCCGCTGGTGGTTGGTATGGCAACAAAACGGCATTTCTCGCTCATCCCGCCTTTGGCAGAAAGAAGATTCATTGCTTTCGCCGCATCAATGGGAGAGCCTCCGCCAAGCGCAAACAGAACCTGCGGTCCAAAATCAAGCATCACTGAAATGCCCTTTGTCACAGTAGCAATATCCGGATCCGGCCTTACCTCGGAAAAAATCCGGTACTCAATTCCTTTTCTCTCCATGGGTTCTGTCAGATAACTGACCTTTCCGCTCTCATGCATAAAGCGGTCCGTCACAATCAAAGCTCTGCTCACTCCCTCAAGGATCTCATCCAGTGCATCCTTCCCCATGTAAATTCTGGGTTTCAGATAAAACGTCTCCACTTCTTAAATTCCCTCCTTTCTTTATTCTTTGGCAATTCTCATCAGAAATAAAAAAATGCCCAGACTTTCCTCTCATCATTGAGGAAATCCAAGACACTTCACCGCTCTTAGTTTCAAAATGTACCTGCTGCGCCGCAAGCACCTCTAAATTAGTTATACTATAGCATATGGGTCGTTTTTTGTCAACTTTGTTTATTTTTTATCATTTTTTACGTGCTCATTTGTTAACTTTTCACTTTACTTACAATCTATTTACAAGCTCTGATCGTCTTTTTTACTATTTTTTCAGCAAAAAAGCGCAACTCCCTTCCGGTCGGCACAAAAGTTTGCAAAAGGCTTTCCGGCGCACAAAAAGGATACCGCACACAAGATCCCAAAGATCTTATGCACAGTACCCACTTTACTCAAAATGATACCGGATTCCGAAACGGTACCGTCTCTGCAAGAAGAAGACCATACTTTTCCACCAGCCGATCTGCCTCATTTTTGGCCTGCGGATTCCAGACAGTCTCCGGAGTATGCGCATCCGCTCCGTAAATGACTTTGCAGTGTTCCTCCCCCGCAATTTTCCAGAACGCCTCATTGGGATAATGCCGCCTGTCCCCGATGCCAAGAAAGTTGATCTCCAGCGGAAGATCCTGCGCCTTCGCACAGCGGCACAGTTCTCTCATCTTCTGGTCATAGAGCGCACTGTTTCCTGTAAAATGAATCAGGTCCGGATGGGCCAGATAGGTAAAGCGTCCGGTAGACATAGCTTCCCTGACCTGATCCACGTAGCGCTCCAGATGGCGCGGATCCTGTGTCACAGTTCCCGAGTAAAAATCTCCGATCTCATTGCCCAGATGGTGCTGTGCCAGGAGGAAGTATTCCACCGGATAATCCGCAACCGCGTTCAGAAGTGCGGGAAAATAAGCAGGATAGAACTCCACCTCCAGTCCGAGATGAATCTCTATCTCATTGCGGTATTCCACTTTCAGAGCAAGCACGGTGTCCACATACTCTTCCAGCTGATCCATCCGCATCCGCATGCCGGAAACATAACCCTCCGGAAACGGATAAGGCGTATGATCTGAATATCCAAGAATCTTCAGTCCTCCCTCGATCGCCCTTTCCACGTACGCTCTCTCTTCCCCCGACGCATGCATGCAGCGCCAGGTATGTGTATGGTAATTTGCTATCATTTGCTTTATTCCTTCCAAAAAATCGATGTCAGCCTCATATGCCGCTCAGCTCCGAAGATGTATCCGGATTCTGCCTATCGCAATACTTCGCGGAACACCCTCAATACATTTCCGGAAAATACCTTTTCAATCTCACCGTCCGTAAATCCATTGATACTCATAGCATCCGCCAGCTTCTGCATGCCGCCGGCATCCATGATCTCAACTTCCCCGCCAAATCCGTCAAAGTCCGTACCCAGTCCGATCACTTCAATGCCTCCGATATTTCTCAGATACTTCATATGGCGGATCATATCCGATATCATTGCCTTATCTCTTTTGACAGGATTTTTCTGATCACGCAGAAATGCCGGACAAAAGTTAATACCGGTGACACCGCCTCTTATGGCAAGTTCACGAATCATTTCATCCGAAAGGTTTCTCGCATGGCCGCAGACTCCCCTTGCATCCGAATGGCTGGCCAGCACAGGTCCCGTTGTATGTGCAAACACATCCCGGATTCCGGCATCATTGAGGTGTGAAATATCAATCAGGATTCCCAGACGTTCCATCTCTTCCAGAAAAGAGATTCCCGTCTCTGTAAGACCCTGCTCTGTATCATAGCAGTACGGCTCTCCCGGCACCTGCGGCGGATTCGGATATCCGAGCTCGTTGGGATAATTCCATGTAATCGAAGACATACGGACACCCATTTCATACAGGTCGCCAAGCTTTTCCAGACTGCCCTCATAGACGGCCCCTTCTTCCACGGTCATCAGCGCACCGATTTTCCCGTTCGATTGTGCATTCTTTAGTTCCTCATAGCTGCGCACCTGGCAGATCTGTTCTGGATACCGCCCGATTTCCTCCTGCCAGAACCGGGCAAGCTTCATCACGTGCTCATACGGTGTCTCCCCAAGCTCCTTGAGACTCCCAAGATGCGTAAACAAGGAGAAACACTGACAGAGATAACCGCCCTGCTTTAGCTTCTCCAGATCAATCTGCATTGTACTTTTTCTGATCTCTTTTGGCTCTCCTTTTCTCGTTTCCCACTGCAGCCCCGGAATGGTATCGCAGTGCATATCTATTACTTCAAACATCCTGTTCTCCTTCTGCAATCATGTATTCTATGTCCATTTGCCCCCTGGCCCACCCAGTTCCGGATTTTTTGCCTTTTTTTATTGCGCATCCTCCGCCAGTTCTCTGAGCTTCTGATCAAACCTGGGGAACTGCCGTTTCAGTGTAACCGGCCTGCCGGAGGTATCCGTAAAGCAATGCATGGTTCTGCCCGTTGATACCAGTTCTCCGGTTTTGTTATTTGTCATCGTGTAACGAATCACCAGCTTTACGCCGCGAAATTCCTCCACCTCTGCACGAATCCGTACTTCATCTCCAAAGGTTGTCGAGTGTTTGTACTGGCATTCCACGCCGATGACCGGCGAGATAATCCCATCCTCCTCCAGCTTTGCATAGCCAAAACCGATCTGATCCAGGAAATCAATACGGGCTTCCTCCATCCATTTGATATAGTTGGAATGATGGGTGATTCCCATCTTGTCGGTCTCGTGGTAGTTTACTTTTCTGATATAATCATTCATTCTGTAGTTCCTTTCCTGATGTCCCTGCCGTTCTGATCGCTCCTCCGGCATTTTCCTACCATTCATTTTAACGCTTTCTTTTCTCCTGCACAAGCGGCATTTCTGTTCACCGGCTATGTTCACATGTGATGCAGATATTTTTCTCTGGTAGCAAGTCCACCGCGGATATGGCGTTCAGATTTATTGATATCCAGTACTTTTCGTGTCTCCTGTGCCATACCAGGATTAATCTGCTCCAGACGTTCTGTGATATCTTTATGTACTGTACTCTTGCTAACCCCGAACTTTTTCGCTGTCTGTCTCACTGTTGACTTTGTCTCGATGATGTAGCTGGCAACCTCCACTGCACGTTCTTCAATATAATCTTTCAAGGATAAGCCTCCGAAGGCACTGTTTTTACAATGTATGCAGGATTTGAACAAAATAGATAAGTTTACGCAAAAAAGTATAATTAAACTGGATAACATAGCCAATGTGTGCTATACTTAGAAGCAGAAATTTGAGTGTCACTTATCAACCCATCAGCCCATCATAAAGATCCTGGATTTTTATTTTGACAGCTGAGCCACAATAAGCAAATAAGCAGAAAGGTTTGCGGATCAATTTAATGAGGAAGGTGAGCAATTGGAAAACTATACCAAGTATAAATTGAAAAGTACCGAAGAACTGGTATCCTTACTGGCCGATAAAGATAATCTGTTTGTCGTTGCCTGTAACAAGTGCTTCAAGGAATTCAAACTCGTCGATGAGCCGGATTGCGATGAGTTTCAGAAAATAGCCGCCGAAAACGGAAAAACCATCACCGGCAGCGCCAGGATCGATTTCCTGTGCAATAAAACTCAGACAGAGAAGAAACTGCAGGACCTGATTCCCGAAGGCACCGAGAATGTCATTGTAATCTCCTGCGGTCTGGGTATTCAGACCATGGCGGATCTGGCCGGGAAACCTGTATATGCAGCCAGCAATTCCCTGAATTACCGGGGACATCACGGCATGGCACTGACAAGGAAGAGCTGCGATGCCTGTGCACAGTGCTATCTGAATATTACCGGCGGTATCTGTCCCATCGTTGACTGTTCCAAGAGTCTGGTCAATGGTCAGTGCGGCGGCGCGAAGAACGGAAAGTGCGAAGTGGACGGAAATAAAGACTGTGCCTGGGAAAAAATCTACAGACGACTGGAAAAGCAGGGCCGTCTGGAAGAGTTCTTAAATCAGCCCGTTCAGATACGTGATTATTCCAAAGTTAATTTCAAAGTCGTAAACGATTATGTAAAAGCGATCCGGGAAGAACGGTTTGCCGGCTATTATGGCGGTGTTCATCCTTCCGAGCGCAAAGAATTCAGTGAACATATCGCACTGGAAAGATTCCCGGAGCCACAGACCGTGGTAATTCCGGTTTCCCAGCACGTAGGTGCTCCGGCTAATCCTGTTGTACAGGTTGGAGATACTGTTAAGGTAGGACAGAAGATTGCCGAATCAGCAGGTTTCATCAGCAGCAATATTCATTCCAGCGTCAGCGGAACTGTAATTGCAGTGGAACCGCGTCTGCATCCTACAAGAGGCGGCGACTGTCTGTCCATCGTAATCCAGTCGGACGGCAAAAATACGCTGCACGAATCCGTACAGCCGCATAAGGATCTTGACAGCCTGACTCCGGATGAGATCATTGAGATTGTCCGCGAGGCCGGAATTGTAGGTATGGGCGGCGCCGGATTCCCGACTTCCGTCAAATTAAAACCAAATAAGCCGATCGACGCGATTCTTCTGAACGGCTGTGAATGTGAACCTCTTCTGACCGCAGACCACAGAGTACTCTTGGAATTTGCAGATGATATCATTTTCGGACTGAAAGCCATGTTAAAGACAGTCGGTGCTGAAAAAGGTATCATCGTTATCGAGGACAATAAGCCCGATGCCATCGAGCTTATGAAAGCAAAGACTGCCGACTGCGACAACATTGAAGTAGTCACCGCAAAAACCAAATACCCGCAGGGCGCTGAGAAGATGCTGATCAAGCGCGTTATGGGCAGACAGGTTCCGCGCGGAGGTCTTCCTGCAGATGTAGGTGCTGTAGTGAGCAACATCAGTACCGTAAAAGCAATCTCCGATGCGATCCGGAAGGGTATGCCTCTGATTGAGCGTGTCGTAACCGTGACTGGTGAGAGAATGAAGAAACCGGGTAACTATATCGTTAAAATCGGCACCAACGTAAAGGATCTGATCGATTACTGCGGCGGTGTGACAGGCGACGATGTGACCATTAAGATGGGCGGACCGATGATGGGCTTTGCTCTCTCTGATGTCAATGTGCCAATCCTGAAAGGTTCCAATGGTATTATTGCCATTGACACCGACCATACAGAGCCAGTGGCATGTATCAAGTGCGGACGCTGTGTGGATGTCTGTCCGATGGAACTTTCTCCGCTGTATTTTGCAAAATATGCGGATGAGGAGAACTGGCAGGGCATGAAAGATAGGAATGTGATGGATTGTGTGGAGTGCAGATCCTGTGAATACATCTGTTCTTCCAAGATCCCGTTGGTTGCTAAGATAAAAGCCGGAAAAAATGCGGTAAGGGGGATGAAGTGATATGTTAATAACCCAGTTAAAATCGAAAGAAACTATCGCATCACTGGTAAACGGAAAGGTTTTTATCATTAACTGCCAGGGATGCAAGGAAGTCAGCTTCCCGGAAAAAGAAGCAGCAGAATTCCAGAAGAAACTGTCTGCTGAAGGGAAAGTGACCGGAATCATCACAACCGATTATATCTGTAATCCGGAAAACATGAAATTGCGCCTTTCCTATCATCAGGCAGAAATCGATGCTGCCGATATGATACTGGTATTCTCCTGCGGCGTCGGAGTACAGACCATTGCCGAATATTTTGAAGATAAAAAAGTTTGTGCTGCCTGCGATACCTACCCGCTGCCAGGTTTCCAGGGCGTGACACCACTGGAATACAAATGCGATCAGTGCGGCGAATGTTACCTGAACTTGACCGGCGGAATCTGCCCGATCACGGCATGCTCCAAGAGCCTTGTCAACGGACAGTGCGGCGGTTCCAAAAACGGTAAATGCGAAGTGGACAGTGAAATGGAATGCGGCTGGGAGCGCATCTACAGACGTCTCGCACAGCTCGGCCGTCTGGATCTCATCAAATGTCCGACACAGATACGCAATTACGCAACGGATGCAGAAGTGTCTGAAACAAAGTAAACTTAACGGATGCTGTTCTGTATTATTTGGCGACAGCTGAATAGTTACATCAAATATATAAGGAGTAAAATAGCATGAAAATTACTGAAGCATTTGAACGTGGTGAATTTGTAGTTACTGCGGAAGTAGGTCCGCCGAAAGGATTTCATATTGAACACATGCTGGAGGAAGCAAAGACCTATCTGAGCGGAATTACAGCTGTCAATGTAACCGATAATCAGTCTTCTGTTATGCGTCTCGGTTCTCTGGCTACCTGTAAGGCTCTCAAAGACGAAGGTCTGACACCGATTTTTCAGATTACCTGCCGTGACAGAAACCGTATCGCACTGCAGTCTGATCTGTTAAGCGCAGCAATGTTCGGAATCGAGAACCTGCTGCTTCTGACCGGTGACCATACCAAGCTTGGTGATCATCCCCAGGCAAAACCGGTCTTTGATCTGGATTCTGTATCCCTGATCCATACCGTAAAACAGCTGGAATCCGGCGTAGATCTTGGCGGAAACGAACTGGTTGGCGAGCCGCCCAAGTTCGCAAAGGGAGCCGTTGTATCACCGTGCAGTGATTCCGTTGATGCTCAGCTTGCCAAGATGGAGAGAAAAGTTGCTGCAGGCTGTGACTATTTCCAGACACAGGCTGTATATGAACCGGAGAAATTCATCCAGTTCATGGAAAAAGCAAAACAGTTCGGCAAACCTGTTCAGCTGGGAATTGTAATTCCGAAATCAGTAGGAATGTGCAGATACATGAACGCAAACGTTGCAGGTATCCATATTCCGGAAGAAATGATCAACGAACTGAAAGCTGACAAGGAAAAGACCAAAGCCGGCATCACTGGTGTTGAGATTGCCGCTCGCATCATCAGAGAATGTAAGCCGTACTGCCAGGGCGTACATATCATGGCCATGGGCTGGGAGTCCAAGGTTCCATCTCTTCTTGAGCAGGCCGGACTTTAATTCACCCGAATTTAATTACCGGACTCTAATGAACTGAACCTTTCAAGAGCTGTTGCAGCAGTAGCCAGATAAGCTTCCGATGCAGCAGCTCTTATTTTGAATATACTAAGGGGCAAAATAAGGAGGATCTTTCAGATGGAAAAATCAACCGTATATTTTACTGATTTTCGATGTCCTGTAGGAACCAGTCAGCTTGACAAGCTGAAACGTCTCTGTATCGCTGCAGGCATCAGACAAATCGACATGGATGGAAAATTTGTCGCAATCAAGATGCATTTTGGCGAGCTGGGCAATCTGGCGTTTCTGCGCCCGAACTATGCCAGAGCAATTGCGGAACTGTGTAAAGAGCAGGGAGGACTTCCGTTTTTGACAGACTGCAACACGCTGTATCCCGGAAGCAGAAAAAATGCGCTGGAACATCTGGACTGCGCAAACCTCAATGGCTTCAATCCGATCTCTACCGGATGCCAGATTATTATCGGAGATGGCCTTCGTGGTACCGATGAGGTGGAGGTTCCCGTGATAAACGGGGAATACTGCAAGACTGCCAAAATCGGACATGCCATCATGGATGCCGATATTTTTATCAGTCTGACACATTTCAAGGGGCACGAATCAACCGGTTTTGGCGGTGCAATCAAAAATATCGGTATGGGCTGCGGAAGCCGTGCCGGTAAAATGGATCAGCACAAAAACGGAAAGCCCGTTGTTCAGGAAAATCTGTGCCGCGGCTGCCGCCGCTGCGCAAAAGAATGCGGAAGTGATGCCATTACCTATCCAAACGGCAAAGCAGTCATTGATCATGAAAATTGTAAGGGCTGCGGCCGCTGTATCGGTGCCTGCAGTTTCGATGCTGTCTATAACCCCAACGACAGCGCCAATGAAATACTGGATCGCAAGATGGCCGAATACGCTCAGGCTGTCTGTCACGGACGTCCCTGCTTCCACATCTCTCTGGTTCAGGATATCAGTCCGAACTGCGACTGTCACGGAGAAAATGATGCGCCGATCCTTCCGGATATCGGAATGTTTGCAAGCTTTGACCCGATTGCCCTCGATCAGGCCTGTGCCGATGCCTGTCTCAGAGCAACACCGATCGAGAACAGTCAGCTTGGCGAGCACCTGGCGGAGCCTGGCTGGCACTGCCACCACGATCATTTCAAGGATTCCAATCCGAATATCGAATGGGAAGCCACCCTGGATCAGGGAGAAAAGATTGGTCTGGGAACCAGACAGTATGAACTGAAGATTTTAAAATAAGGAATTGATCACCCGAAATCAAATTCCGAAAAAATGCAGATTCCTCTCGCAATCAGTACACAGAAAACGGCAGCAAACGAAGGATTTTCCGTGCCGGACAGGTATTCCTGTTCCGTCTGGATCCTTGTTTTGCTGCCGTTTTTCAGGAAATTGTGCCGGCCGCTTTCAGATCTCCACCTCAAACGGCAGCTGCTCCAGGACATCCTTTCTGACATCCACTCCCGGATAGACTTCGATCAGTTTAAGCCCCTTGGGGGTTAAGCGGAATACACAGCGTTCCGTCACGTACAGTACTTTTTGTCCGTTCTGAATCGCACGCTTCGCGGAAAAGCTGATGCTGCTTACCTGGTCAACAAATTTCGGGATCGTTCCCTCTTTTTGAATCGTCACAACACCCTTCTTCTGTGATACCTCCAGCCCTTTGGCATTAAATGTCATGCAAAAGACAACCGTCGGCGTCTTTGCCGTAATGTTCGCAAAACCTCCGATCCCGGCAAACGCACCCGGTCCCCGGTGTGCGTTGACGTTTCCCTGCCGGTCCACTTCCAGCGCACCCATAAAACAGATATCCAGTCCGCCGTTATCGTAAAGGTCAAACTGGTTCGCCATATCATAGACCGATGCCGCTCCGATCATCGCACCGAAGGCTTCCCCGGAAACCGGGAATCCCCCGATACCGCCCGACTCCACAGTCAGAGTAACCATGTCCAGCATTCCGTTTTTTCTCGCGTGTCTGGAAACCATCTCAGGGATTCCGATCCCAATATTGACAATATCATCCACGCGCAGCTCCATCGCTGCTCTTCTTCCGATGATGTTTCCGACGGCACTGTTTTTCGACTGCCGCTCCGAAGCATTGTCTATTTTTTCATTCCATACATTCCACTCTTCATAGGGGATTTCAAAGCTTCCCGTCAGCGCAGCATAGGCTTCATTTCGCTTCTCGGGTTCCACTACGACAATCGCATCCACCAGACATCCGGGAATGATGGCATTTCGGGGGCGTGTCGGTGTACTCACAAGACGATCTACCTGAACAATCACTTTTCCATGGTTCGCCTTTACCGCCTGGCAGATCGACAGGGCATCGCCGGACATGAACATATCGTCAAATGAAATATTGCCTTTTCGGTCTGCTGCGGTTCCCTTAATCAGAGCAACCGTTATTTTCGGCAGCTTGTAGTAGAGAAATTCCTCTCCATCCACCTCCACGTATTTTACCAGCGAATCATCGATGGAAATCCGGTTAATTCCCGGACCGTCCTTCCGCGGATCCACAAAAATATCCAGTCCGACTTTGGAAAGTGCCCCCGGCAGTCCGCCTGCCTGTGCGCGAATGGCATGGGAAATACAGCCAAGCGGCAGATTGTATGCTTCAAAGCGATCTTCCAGTACCAGCTTTTTGGTGCTCATCATCGCCCCAAAGTGTCCGCAGATCAGCCGGTCCACAGCGCCTTCCCGGATATATCCCTCCGCATTGTGTTCCTCATCCCAGACACCAAATCCAGCGCTGGAGACAACCGTCAGATGCCTTGGAGACTGCATTCTCTGATATCTCCGGTAAAGTGCCTCGTGCAGTTCCACCGGATTTTCGATCCCGACAAACGAATTCACACAAATGCAATCTCCATCCCTGATCAGGCGGATCGCCTCATCAGAACTCATAATTTCATACATAACTGCTTTTTCTCCCTTAATACACTTTGATTTCTTTTAAAAATACCTCATCCCTTGCTGCCGTAATCTGTACTCGCAATCTGTGAATGGCATCGCCGGAATCATTGATCAGCGGGTTCTGCAGCGCAAACGGATCGTGAAGCTGACAGATCTTCTTATGTCCAATGCAGGTTCCCTGATACAGCGGATACTGTCTGCCGCTGCCGGACTCTGCCGTGATGCGGAAGCTTTCCACCCTCTGCCCCTTTGCGATTTCTTCTTTCAGTACAATATACTTCAATTCCCTGACCGGCTGCTCCAGGGTAATCTGATAGACCGGCTGCGTCAAAGGTTCTCCCTGCAGCTTTTCCACGCAGGCCAGGCGTTCCGCACCGAATTCTTTTCGGATCAGATCTCCCAGTTCCTTCAGACGTTTTACATCCCTTTCATCAATCAGTCCCTCTGTGGTAGGCGGTACATTCAGATTAAGGCATGCATTGGCACCTACGCTGGACAGATATGTTAAAAAGAGCCTCTCCAGCGAATGGGGATTCTCCTCTTTATGCCAGAACCACCCGGGACGGATCGACATGTCGATCTCCGCAGGGGTATAGGTCAGCCCCTTCGAATAGAGTATATTGGGCATTGTCCCAAGCTCCTGTTCTGTATTATACAGGTAGGATAAATCTCCTTCAAAAGCCATCGGTCCCGGTCCCGTCTGCACTCTGCTGTAGTGGCACAGTTCCGAAGGAACTACTGACCATTCCGCATGACGCGCCGCACCAGCCTCGTTTCCGCACCACCGAATATCCGGTCCGAAATCATTGAAGATTACGGCATTGGGCTGATATTTGTGAATCAGATCGAAATAGCGTCCAAAATCATACTCCTGTTTCTTCCCGTTGGGGCCCTCCCCACAGGCATTATCAAACCATACATAAAAAATCTCACCATACCCGGTCAGGAGTTCTGTAAGCTGATTGCAGAAATAATCGTTATAGGAGGGTGTCCCGTAAAGTTCGGAATTTCTGTCCCAGGGGGAAAGATAAAATCCAAATTTGATTCCGCCCCGTCTGCAGGCATCGGAGGCCTCTTTTACCACATCTCTTTGAAGCGGACTGTTTTTCACAGAATGCTCCGTATACCGGGACGGCCAGAGACAGAATCCATCATGATGTTTGGCTGTAAGCACCATACCCTTCATGCCCGCCGCTTTGATCGCTTCTTCCCACTGGTCACAGTCCAGCTTCTCAGGGAAAAAAACGGATTCCTCTTCCGTTCCCAGGCCCCATTCCCTGTCCGTAAAAGTATTCGGCCCGAAATGAACAAACGCATATAATTCCATGTCAAACCAGTCCAGCTGCTTCCCGGACGGCTTCACTTCGGCTGCTTCTCTTAAAAATGGGATCATCCTAACCTCTCTGTTTTCTCTTCCTGTCTCTTCAGTCCAAAAGTTACAATCTCATAAGGTGCAATCTGTCTGTGATACCAGCCATCGGGTGCACTTTTCATCGTTTCCCCTTCCTCTTCCAGAACATTGCTCGCATAGGCAGCGGATATCCATGCCATCTTTTTCATCCGGAGCAGCACCGGATGATTCGTCACATTGACAAAACGAACCATGACATCACAGCCCTCGTCGGCCCCCTTGAATCCGGTCAGGGCAAGACCTTCACCCTCCCATTCCAGATAACTGTCGGATACCGATACTTCACCGATACATCTGCTCTCAGAGTCTTCTTTTGCTTCCGGCTTCTCGTACGGCGGAACTGTGTCACAGCAACCGCAGGGTACCTGACAGTCCGTAAGACTGCTCTGAAATAAGTACCCTTCCCGGAAGGCATCTGCAATCCGATCCGCTGCAAAAGGAACAATTTCATATTTCATCGAGTACGTTCCCAAAAGCTGCGCATCCGGTGTCGGATAAACGCCCCAGTCCCCCATCTCACCGGTGGAACGCAGCAGCGTAACTGCGATGGCATTTCCCTGATCCGGGAGAATCTCATATTCATACAGTCCGAAATTCGCCACCAGAAGTCCGGCTTCCTTTCCGGATACCGCCACAAAATTCTGCTGATGTTCACAGCCGCTTGGATTCTTCCAGGTTTCTGCATGTCGGTTGGGCCGTTTTACCACTTCAAACACGGAATCTGCAAAATGACTGTCCGTTTCCTGTCCGGTGGGCACAATCACACGAATTCTGTGATCCCGCGCGGTATTGTCGATCGTTGTTTTCGCCAGAAGACCTTTCCCGCTCTTCTCCAGAGTCAAAAGGGTGGTAAGCGTCAGCGTTGTCATTTTCTTTGAGCGGCCGGATTTTCGCTTATGATACTCAAACATGCAGGCTCTCTCCTCATCGAGCATCTCATCCCCGGATTCCGGCACCTGCAGACTGCAGGTTACGGTAAAAGATGCTCCCACAGGCGTATCTTCCGTCAGTGCAATCTCTGCCTGGCCCTGACGGGTAGTGAACACTTCAGAGCCCTCTGTCTTTACAAAAATATACTCGTCTCCCACATCCTGGCATTCTTCAAACCAGCCGATTTCCGGATAGGATACACCGGTTTTCTTATCGGTCAGGGTATAACTGCCATCCGGTGCAATCTCGACTTTCAGAAATTCATTTTCCATCGTATTCGGTGCCGTTACCAACGAGTCTTTTGGACCGGCGCAGACTTCTGTCCCTTTGGCAGGTTCCACTACAAAAGAGGCGTAACCAAGAGCGGGAATCGTCGCCTCAAAAGTAACCTTTACTTGTCTTGCCATATAGGGACGGCGGAAGCGGTCACAGGGAAGCGTATAACCGTAAGCTGCTCCTCCATCCTCGATCTTCGCTTCCACGGGATTTCCCACAGCGTCTTTTAATACAAATGCGGGAAGCTCCAGCGCTTTCATTGCTTCATATCCATCTGACAGCTTCGGCTGCCAGTCTCTCCTCCAGTCCAGAACCACACAGATTACCTGCGTTTTCTCCCATCCGGACCCATTAAACACGACAAAGGGACGTTTTTCATCCCCTGCATCCGCAAAACACTGTTCCCCGATTCGGTCTGCCAGATAAGCTCTGCTCTCCCGGGCCAGTTCGTTCGCCACCTGGATGCTCTTATCAAAGCGGGTTGCCATCTCCTTATTTACCTCATCCACACTGCAGTTGCAGATACTGTCATGGGGATGATTCTGCATCAGAGTTTTCCAGGCATATCTGAGCAGGTCTCTCGGATACTCCTTTCCATTCAGGCATGCCAGAACAGCCATCGGTTCTGCCTGTCTCTCCAGCGCTGTTTCGCATTCACGGTTGCGGATCTTCAAATCCACACGGTTGGAACAGGTGTTTACCAGGGTCGTAAGACCGTCTGTCTTCTGGCCGGTGAGTTCGCCCGTCACAGTTGCGATCCCATCACCCATTTCCTCCCGAATCGCCCTCACATAAGTTGGAAAATCGGAATGTACAAATTCGATGTCCGGATACAGCCTTTTTGCCACTTCAATCGCCTGGCTCAGATCTTTCTGAACCGGCTGATGATCACATCCGTTCATAAAGAGAAGGTGGCTGGTTCCCGCAAACTTTTCTGCCTTTTCCAGCCTGTCATCCCAGTATTTCTTTGCCTGTTGTTCCTCTGTCGGAATTTCCATTCCATTGCAGTACCAGTTTGCAAACAGAATGCCGGGCAGACGGCTTCCATCCGGAGACTGCCAGAACATCTCCGAGAACGGGGACTCGTAATCATCGTTCTCAATCACCTGATTATTGGCCCCGATCGGCTTTACACCCCGTCCGAAAACCACCGCTTCCATACCGGCCTGTTTCAAAAGCTGCGGCATCTGTCCCGCATTGCCGAATGCATCCGGGAAATATCCGATTTTACAGTCTCTGCCATAAGCTTTTGCTTCCTGCGCTCCGACCAGGAGATTACGCACATTGGACTCTCCGCTGGTCAGAAATTCATCCTGCAGAATATACCACGGCCCTATGACAAATCTGCCGTCCCGGATATACTTTAATAGTTTTTCCCGATTCTGCGGTTTGATCTCAAGATAATCGTCCAGTACAATCGTTTGACCATCCAGGTGAAAGCTCCTGTAATTTTCATCCTTCTCAAACAGTTCCATCGCATCATCAATCAGCTTCACCAGTCTGATTCGATGCTGCTCAAAAGCCATATACCACTCTCTGTCCCAATGGGAATGGGATATAATATGTACGGTTGTCTTCTTCATCGTTCCGTCCTCTCTGTTTTAAAATTTACCACATAAATCCCGACGCACACCAAAATCAGTGCCAGGATACTCATAGCTCCGCTCGCCTGTTCCTGTTCTTCCAGAAGAAGGGCCGAAAGCAGCACTCCGAACACCGGATTCATAAAGCCAAATACCGTAACTTTCGATACCGGATTGTATTTCAGCAGAATTCCCCAGATGGAATAGGCCACCGCAGACACCATCGCAAGATAAAACAGCAGACCCATCGCCGGAAGGGACACCTGCTGTATTCTTCCTCCCATGAGAAACCCGATCAGGATCATCAGGATGCCGCCGGCGATAAACTGATATCCGCTCAGCATGACCGGATTGTATTTTGCCGAAAACCGTTTCAGAAACACCGAGGAAAAGGCATAGGCAACTGTGGAAAAAAAGATAAATCCTTCTCCCGTCAGGCTGATCTGAAAGTCCATTCCGCTTAAATTGATGAGCACAACCCCCAGAAAGCCGATAGCACAGCCGATCATCTTTTGGGATGTCAGTTTTTCCTGGTGAAACAAAACACTTGCTACCAGAATCGCCACAAAAACATTCATGGCTTCAATAATGGAAGCTTTCACACCGCTGGTGTGGGCAAGTCCGACATAAAAAAATACGTACTGCAGCACCGTCTGCAGAAGGCTCAGCCACAGCACCGGAACAACTGCTTCCTTTTCCGGAAACAGGAATTTTCTCGCGCTGATACTTCCGAGAACCACCGCCAGAATGCCCGCCAGCGTAAAGCGGCATCCCGCGAACAGGATCTGTGCTGCTGTGTCGGAGGCCTCAATCTCAAACAGCCGATAGCCGATCTTAATCCCCGGAAAAGCGCTTCCCCAAAGCGCACAGCACAGCAGTGCGCCAATCCAGACCACGCAGCTTTTCTGAAGCCAGGGTTCTGTTTTCTCTGATTTGTTCATTTTTTCTTCTCCTCATGACAGTCCTACATCAGCGGTGCGAAAATCCGCAGTACTTTTCCGATGCCCCGGTTCACGATACTCTGTTTTCGGTAATTCTGTTCCGTGACAGTCTGGCATTTCTCCAGAGTGTTCTGATAGTCCTCTTCAATCGCACGGACCTGTGAATTGCAAAAAAGCACCACCCCGCACTCAAAATGGTGGTACAGACTGCGGTAATCCAGATTCACTGTACCAACCACCGCCTTCTCATCATCACTGACAAAGATCTTGGCATGAACAAATCCGGGGGTATATTCATAGATGGAAACCCCCGCTTCCAGCAGTTCATTGTAATACGTCTTTGCCAGGCAAAAGGCCGTCTTCTTATCCGGGATATGGGGCATGATAATCTTTACATCCACACCCCGCTTTGCCGCATAAACCAGCGCCATGATCATCTCATAATCCAGAATCAGGTACGGGGTCATAATATGCACATATTTGCGGGCAGTATTTAAGATATCCATGTATACCCGCTTGCCGACCCGCTCGTCCCCAAACGGACTGACCCCATAGGGGATAAAATAGCCGTCCTGACGGATTCCGGTCATCTTCGGTAACCGATATTTCTCATACTCCTCCAGTTTGGATTCCGATACATTCCACATTTCCAGAAACAGGTAGGTAAACCGCTCCACAGCTTTTCCCCTGATCATGATCCCGGTATCCTTCCAATGGCCAAACCGTTCCTTCTGGTTAATGTATTCATCCGCCAGATTCGTTCCCCCGGTAAATGCCACTTTTCCGTCAATCACCAGGATTTTTCTGTGATCCCTGTTGTTGTAATGAGAGGAAAATACCGGTTTGATCGGAGAAAACATCTTACACTTAATTCCGTCTTCCTCCAAAAGGCGTGGATAAAAATAAGGGAGAAGCGACAGTACGCACATTCCATCGTACATGAAACGCACCTCCACACCCTCCTTTACCTTTTCTTTCAGAATCCGCAGAATGGAATTCCACATCACGCCTTCTTCCACAATGAAGAACTCCAGGAAAATGAATTTCTCCGCTTTTTTCAGCTCCGACAAAATATCGATAAACTGGTCATCACCCAACGGATAAAACACCGCTTCCGTTCCGTCGTAAACCGGACACTGACCATAATGGTACATATAATCTGAGAAGTGACTCATCTGCTCACTCTCACTCTCCAGACGCGCTCTGACCGGCTCCTCCTGCTTCACATAGGGACTCGTTTCTTTTGCCAGCTTATCCAGTCTCTTTTTGATATATTTCGTTCCCGGCTGCGTAACAATATAGAGGTAAAGCAGAGATCCAAACACCGGAAAGATCAGAATCGGAAGAATCCACACCAGTTTGAAATCCGGATTCTGTCTTCCGTTAAACAGGTGAAGCGTCACAAGCACTCCGAGAATCACAAAGGCAGCATAAACCGCCAGGCTGTAGTCTCTCAGATACAGGTAGGCCGCAATCATCAGTCCGAACTGAATCAGAAACGCCAGCACAACAATCAGCGTTCTGCCATAAATGATGGTCTTGACTCCTTTGATTCCCTTTTCTTTCAGTTCACCCAGCATCTTAATTCCTCCCTGCTTTTCCGTTGAACATTTACCACTTTTCGCGCTTTCGATCTTTCGTGTGACACTACGGCAATTATAGCATTTTCCCGCCTGTTTGTCATTAACAGATCTCGACGCAGACGCGCTCCCTCTGTTTCGCGTATAATCTGAACAGGAGCTCAAAAATGCCGGAGTGCATCAGCATCAATATTAGCTCGATACACTCCGGCAATTATTTTGCGGGTCCTGTTACTGCGCTACGACATTCCCGTCACTGTCCACCATGACCCGATTGATGGTTGCATTTTCCAGTACCAGGTCTACCATGCGGTCCATCATAATGGTCAGTTCCACAAAGTCTTCTCCGTTCTGCTCTATGAACTCCTCACGGCTAAGTCCTGAATTTTCTATATAATTGTTCAGGCGGTTGCCGTAATCCTCATCGTCCGTTGTCCAACCTTCTTTTTCCTGCACGGCGCGGATCACAAGATAAACCTGGGCAGCCTGCTTTGCACTCTTTTGTTTATCCTCTTCGTACTTTTCCCTGTCCACATACTGATCAAGGAAGTCTTCCAGTTCCATTCCGTAAAACGCAGCATACATCGCATATCTTGCATCGTAGCTTTCCTCTCCCAGTGTCACATAGGACTGCGGAATCTGATTCACAACGGCGCCCTCCACTACCGTCTGAAGAACCAGGGACTGCAGATCCGTCTCTGCACTCGCAAGATTCGCCGCTTCGAGCGCTTCCCTCTGGCTGCTGCGATATTCTTCCACATTGCTGTATTCTGTATTTTCCTTAACCCACTCATCGGTCAGTTCCACAGGACGGCTGATAGCGTTGACGGTAACCGTAAAGACCACATCTTTTCCGGCCAGTTCCTCGGTATAGTTGTCCGGAAACTTCAGCTGAAGATCTTTTGTTTCATCCTGCTTCATACCTACGACGCCGTCTTCAAATCCGTCGATAAACGTATGGGACCCCAGCTCCAGGTTATAGGAATCCGAGCTTCCGCCTTCAAATTCCTGTCCATCCACTTTTCCCACATAAGCGATATCCACCGTATCACCAATCTGGGCTGTTGCCTCCGGGTCATCGACCGTCTCCAAAAGCGCATCATACAGAGAATTTTCAATCTCCTCATCGGTTACCTGCTGGATCTTTTCCTCCAGAGTCAGTCCTTTATATTCGCCAAGTGTAACACACTCGTCGATTGCAGGATCTGTATCCACCACAGGAATTTCTTCCTCCAAATCAGATTCGGATGTTTCCTGGCTCTCTGCAGAAGCAGCATCCACTGAGGATGCCTTGGATGTCTGGGAGGTCGTATCCTCCTTGCCGCAGCCGCTGATCATGGCAGTTCCAAGGGACAGACACATCATAAAAACAACTATTTTTCTTTTCATCAATCTGTTTCCTCCATATTATGACGTTGAGGGCAAAAGAGCTCCTGCCCTGAGATCACATGATAATAGCATCCTACATCTTACCATACTTCCGTCCGAAAAGGAAGAGACACACGCAAGAAAAGATTTGCGTTTTGGCATAAAGGATGATAAAATGTGTACAGACTCAGCAGCGGATCGGAGTGATTCGCGCTGAAATTACTGCAGGAGGAGGTGTAAGGATGAAACCCTGGATTATCGTACTTATTGTCATAGCTGTCCTCGCGGCGATCCTTGGTCTGCTTTACTATTTTGGAAGAAAGGCAGAGAAGAAACAGGCTGCACAGCAGGAACAGATGGAGGCCATGAAGCAGACGGTCACCATGTTGATTATAGATAAGAAGCGGATGCGGATAAAAGATTCCGGTCTTCCACAGATGGTGATCGACCAGACGCCCAAGATGATGCGCCGTACCAAACTTCCTATCGTAAAGGCGAAGATCGGTCCCAGAATCATGACTCTGATCTGCGATGCGCAGATTTTTGATCAGATTCCACTCAAGAAAGAAGTCAAGGCAACCGTCAGCGGCATCTATATCACCGGCGTTCGCGGCATTCGCGGTCCGCTGGAACAGCCGAAGAAGAAAAACGGTTTCTGGCAGAAACTCCTGAGAAAGGCACGCGGCGAGGTTAAATAAACTCCCGCATTCTCTAGCAAAAAAACAGCAGAACAGTTCTG
Organism: Fusicatenibacter sp.; assembly: GCA_022766945.1. Lineage (GTDB taxonomy): Bacteria > Bacillota > Clostridia > Lachnospirales > Lachnospiraceae > Fusicatenibacter. The sequence continues at coordinate 48,124 of JALEOU010000069.1, forward strand.
AATTACTCAGAGGTTCTGCTGTTTCTTTTTTTCTCACTCTTGATCCATTGCTCTCACAAAGCTTCTTTTCATCAGGCTTCCTTATCCGGCCTTTCTGCCGATTCCGCCTGCTTCCCTCTTCTGTTTCGCACTTCAATGTCAATCTCGCAGTCTCCCACATAACCATCGTTGATGTCCAGCGCATATTCCGCTCTCAGAAGAATCTGATCCTGCTTTTCCGTCACCTTTACTTTGGTTGCTGCGATTCCCATATTCATCATACCAAAAGGGGTATGATAAAAAGAAATATTTTTCTTATCTTCCTCAAAAACCATATGAACATCAATCAGTCCGTGCTTACGCACTTCCACAACTTTATCCGTAAACTTGATCACATTATGCGTAGCAACATCGAATCCTTCTGTAGCTTCCTCATAGACGAGATAATGGTGCCCGTTCTTCTTATAATACATTCCCGCCGTCACTACCTCCACCGGCTCCTGTTCTCCGGATTCATCGGTCAGGTACTGTAATCCCCGGATACTGATAATTACATCTTTTTCCATTGTTACTCCTGCTGTACTTTCTATGTCTGTCAAACACTGTCTTTCAGAACTCTTCAATCTGTATCTGTCTCGTATCGCTGATCTGCTCCGGCAGCACGGAATGAGCAAACGAGTTGAACCGTTCCACACCGTCACTGGCAAAGAAACGGTATTTTTGCTGCCCCGTATCTACACCGCCCGGATTGGCCAGATTAAGTTCCAGAAGCATTCTGCGAAGCGCCTGCGATGTCTCGTAAGCCGGATTCACCAGCGTCACTTCCTCCCCCACAACGCCCCGCAGCAGCGACCGCAGCAGCGGGTAATGGGTACAGCCCATGATCAGGGTATCGATTTTTTTGTCAAGAATCTCCGCCAGGTATCTTCTGGCTACTTCCTCGGTGATCGGATCCTTCGTCCACCCCTCCTCCACCAGCGGTACAAACAGGGGACAGGGCTTTCCATACACCGTAATCTCCGAATCCGCCTGGGTGATCAGCTTCTGGTACAGGCCGCTCTGGATTGTGCTCTCTGTTGCAATCACTCCCACACGTTTATTTCTGGTCGTTTCCACTGCCATCTGGGCACCTGGTTTCACTACGCCGAGAATCGGGAGATCAATCTCCTGCTCGATTGTTTCCAGGGCAAGCGCGCTGGCGGTATTGCAGGCAATCACGATTGCTTTCACCTGCTGAGTCTGCAGAAAACGTACAATCTGACGGGAATACCGGATAACCGTATCCCGGGATTTGGATCCATAAGGCACTCTTGCGGTATCTCCAAAATATACAATTCTCTCGTTGGGAAGATTTCTCATGATCTCGCGAACCACCGTTAATCCACCCACACCGGAATCAAAGACGCCGATCGGCGCCCATTTATCTGCTTTCATAGATTCCTCCATCCATCTGAAACTGTCAGGTCACTGATATTTTATTTTAACCCGAATGGCGGAAGAATGCAATATCCGATACACAGAAAAAGCACTCAGCAGAAAGTTAAGGTACCTTGACATTGTTTGGTTCGTGTGGTAATATGTCAAGGTACCTTAATAGTTGAAAGGAGTGTGGAAATCATGTGGAAATACATTAAGCAATATCTTCCATATGCCATATTTGCCGGTTTATTCATGATCGGCGAGGTGATGATGGATTTGATCCAGCCCGGTATTATGAGCCGGATTGTAGATGATGGAGTGCTTGGCCTGAACAGCGGCGGCACCGGAGATTTACATCTAATCTGGACACTGGGCGTACAAATGGTTTTTCTTGTTCTGTTCGGGGGACTCTGCGGTTCATTAAATAACGTATTTGTCCATATTACCGGGCAGAACATCGGGAATGAAATGCGAAAAGACTGTTTTCAGAGGATTATGGAATTTTCTTTTCCGCAGCTTGACCGGTTCGGCACAGGTTCTCTGGTGACAAGAGTCACCAACGATATCACACAGGTACAGAATTTCGTCTCCCAGTTTGTCCGCGGCATGATCCGTACATCTCTTCTGATGTTCGGAAGTATCTATTTCATGTTTCGTCTGAACCGGGAATTCGGACTCATCGTACTGTGCGCGTTTCCCTTCATCGTTGGCTGCCTTGCCTTTTGTCTCTGGAAAGCCAATCCTCTGTTTTCCAAGCTGCAGGAACAGCTGGATATCATCAATTCCATCATGCAGGAAGATGTCTCGGGAATCCGGATTATCAAAGCCTGTGTCCGTGAAATGTATGAAAAGATCCGCTTTGGCAGGGCAAATGAGGATCTGATCAAAACACAGCTTCATGTCCTTTATATTTTCGCCTTTATGAATCCTGCATGCAACGCTCTGATGTATCTCGTTGTTGCTGTCATTTTACTGGCAGGATCCCGTACTGTAAGTACCGGAGGAGCTACCCCGGGTACGATTATGGCTGCAATTACCTATACAACACAGCTCCTCAACGGAATTCTGATGCTGGTCATGCTGTTTCAGAATATCTCCCGGGGACTTGTCTCCTGGAAGCGTGTCAAAGTCATTCTGAACAGTGCGCCGGAATTAAAGGACGGTGCCTTTGACGGGAATACCGCACTTCAGGGAGAAATTGAATTCCGTGACGTTTCTTTTGCCTATCCCGGCTCTGATCGGATGGTACTGGATCATATCAATCTAACGATTCACAAAGGAGAAACCATTGCCGTTATGGGTGCTACCGGCTGCGGAAAAACAACTCTCGTGAATCTGATTCCCCGATTTTATGATGTGACCGGCGGAGCCATTCTCGTAGATGGTGTGGATGTGCGCAGTTACCGCCAGGAAGCTTTGCGGGAGAAGATCGCCATCACACTCCAGAAAAGTGAGCTCTTTAGTACAACCATAGAAGACAATATTTCCTGGGGTTCCATGGAGGCTTCTCCTTCCAGGATACGCTGTGCCGCAGTCACAGCCCAGGCCGATGATTTCATTTCTGCTTCTCCGGACGGCTATGAAACGATGGTGGCAGAACGCGGCATGAGCCTTTCCGGCGGACAGAAGCAGCGTCTGTCCATCGCAAGAGCGATCGTAAAACAGGGAGAAATCCTGATTTTTGATGATTCCACCAGTGCTCTCGATCTGAAAACCGAGGCAAACCTCTATGACGCTCTGCAAAAGACCAATCCGGACACGACAAAAATCATTGTTGCCCAGAGAATTGCCTCCGTCCGCAGAGCAGACCGGATTGTGGTTCTGGAGCACGGCCGGATCGCTGCAACCGGCACACATGAGGAGCTCCTTTCCTCCTGTGCCGTCTATCAGGATATTTATCAGTCTCAGATTGGAAAGGATGGTGAGAGCTTTGAAAGAGCTTAGAGATCAGAAACTGGAAGCCAGAAATATTCCGGGAATGCGCCAGAGGGAACGTTTTGCGGAAGCGGAACACGCGGAAAATGTGGGTACGACGCTGAAACGGATCGTTATTTATTTCGTCCATGAAAAAGGGCTGGTATTCGCTATGCTTTTTACGGTTGTCTTCGGAACACTGTGCGGAATCAGTGCTCCAGGTCTTCAGAGCCAGGCGATTGATATCATTGCGGGATCCCGCTCTGACAGTCTGTCAATAACCGTTGCTTTGATGCTTCTTGTTTATCTGCTTTACAGCGCAAGCCAGCTGCTGCAGGGCCTGTTCAGCGCCAGACTCAGCCAGCGCATTGTAAAGCGAATGCGTGAGGAACTGTTCGGGAAAATTGTGGATCTCCCGGTCGGCTATCTGGACACGCATTCCCATGGAGATGTCATGAGCCGTATGACAAACGATGTGGAAAACATCTCCACTACAGTTTCCCAGTCACTGCCTTCTCTTTTTTCCGGAGTCCTGACTATCTTTGGAACGGCCGCAATCATGCTGTGGTATTGCTGGCAGCTTGCTCTTTTAAGCTGCGCGACCGTTTTACTGACCTTGCTCGCCACAAAGATTCTGTCCGGACAAGTCCGGAGATTTTCACGCAAACGCCAGATGCTCCTTGGACAGCTGAACGGCACTGTGGAAGAAATGATCTCCGGTTACCATACCGTTGTTGCATATAATCACCAGCAAACAACCCTGAAAGAATTCCGCAGCACAGCGGATTCTCTGACAAAGGCAGGCATCCGTACAGACAGCTTCAGCGGTGTCATGGGTCCTATTATGAACTGTATCGGAAACATTGGTTTTGTCATCATTGCAGCTTTCGGCGGGTATTTTTCTGTAAAGGGACTGATTTCCGTCGGCGTGATTTCTGCCTTTATTGTTTACGCAAAACAGTTCAGCAGACCAATCAATGAAATCGCGCAGATCTACGGCCAGCTCCAGACAGCTATCGCCGGTGCTGAGCGGGTATTTGCCGTACTGGATGAAATCAATGAGGATAAATCCGGCGATGACCTGGCAGAAGAAAAAGATACCTCCATCTCCTTTCACAATGTGCAGTTTTCCTATCTCCCGGGACACCCTGTCATTCAGAATTTCTCTCTTTTGGTTCCATCCGGCAAAAAAGTCGCCCTCGTCGGGGCCACAGGCAGCGGAAAAACCACGATCGTTAATCTTCTCATGCGATTTTATGATACCGACAGCGGAGAAATTCGAATCAACCGTCAGAATCTGCAGGAAATCTCAAGAGACAGCCTGCGAAAAAATGTAGCGATTGTGCTGCAGGATACCGTTTTGTTCAGCAATACTGTGCGAAATAACCTGAAATACGGCAATGAAAACGCCACCGAAGAACAGCTCGAACAGGCCATCGACATGAGCCGCTGCCGGGATATGATCCGCATGCTTCCGCAGGGTTACGACACAGTTCTGACCGGTTCCGGCGAAAATATCAGCCAGGGACAGCGGCAGCTTCTCGCCATTGCCCGCGCATTTATCGCCGATCCCAAGATCCTGATTCTCGATGAGGCGACTTCCAACGTGGATACCCGCACGGAAAAAGCAATTCAGGATGCCATGCAGCTCGTCATGAAAAACCGTACCAGCATCATCATTGCTCACCGTCTGTCCACCATCCGCGACGCAGACCTGATCGTTGTCATGGATCACGGAGAAATTGTGGAAAGCGGAAGTCACGATGATCTGCTCTCGCAAAAAGGAAAATACTACGAACTGTATATGACTCAGTATGCCGGTTTTGCCACCTGAGAAAAGGCCTGGACCAAGTCCGTAACCAAAGAAGTGCACCCGTATCCTTTGATGCGGATGCACTTCTTGTTATCACAGCTCTCGCTGCAGTTAATGCTCATTTCTGCAAAACGATCCCAGTGCCATTCCCCACAGCGGACCGAGTACCAATCCCAGAACATGATTCTCCCACAATCCGCATTGATTCAGCAGCACGCCCAGAACCAGACCCAGACCCGCTCCCGCAGCTATCTTCGCATTCCAGGTCTTATTGTTCCTCTTTTCCATACTATAATTGACCGCCAGGATTGCCAATGCAACTCCTGTCATGATCAGGGGAAGTGCGGATGAAACAAACTCTTTCATATACGTTTCTCCTTCAATTCTGCTCCGCAGCGGAAAACCTGAGAGCCCAACTCCTTTTCCTCAATTTTCCGGATTGCGGGGAATAATAATAGCGGCAATAATGTAAGCCAGAAATCCGCTGCCGGCCATGGGCAGTATACGGGATAAAGAATGAATCCCTTTTTTCATCTTCCTATACCTCGCTTCATAATTCAGTAAGTAATCTTCGCTCATATCATACAAAAAAAACTGCCTGGCTGATAGGCGCATTTTTCAGAGGAATGTGTCTGTTTTATAGTTTCCTGTCTGATTCACGTATCAAATACCGCATACTTAAAAAAGGTCCGATGGACCTTTTTTAAGTATGCACGAAGGCAAAAAGCAAACCACCTTTTGAGTAAGCAAGTATTCTCATCGCCTGTTTACCAAACAGAAAGCTAACTTTCTTTCACCTTATCCTGTAACTGATATACAGCGAACAGTGTTTTTTCATCGTCAAGCCCGGCATCATATTTCAATTCCACATGATATAAAATTTTTTCATGCTGTAAACACAATTCAAGAAAACACAGGAAAATCCCCATATCAATCTGATTATAGAAAGATACCTGATCAGCCGGCATAATGCCCCTTTTACCGGGTTTCTTGTAACGGTAGATTTTCAATGTATGATCGATGTGCTCTATCATCCACGGCTGCGTATTGCAGGCGCTTGGAGCAAATCGAACAATCTCCGTAATCCCGTCTATGTATTCCCCAAACCAAATTTCCCCGATTGGCTTGCGTTTACTTTTGAACATATCTCTGCGGAATTTCGTCTCATCAGTTACTTTTGCAATAGCAAGCATGATCACAAAATCGAGATTCTCATATTGGGATTCTTCTGTTTTTCCAATTCCAAACCATAATGTTCCTATATTTTTCTGAGTTAAGTATAAATCCAACTGTTCGCCGATGTATCCGATATTTTGTAAATAATGTTCTTTTTTTTCGCTGTACAATAAAATGCAGTATTCCTCACCGCGTCTGCAGGTTGTCTCCTCTGCCGGTACGATTCGGATTGCTGTTCTGATTTTCGGACACAGCCCTGAGAAATGTTGGTATGCGTCTTCTATTTCGCGCAGTTCGTCTGATGAAATCGTTTCATTCCCAATATTCCGAAACAGATGAAAGGATTTTCTTTTATATATTGCCGGATACAATTTACAATCGATCATAATCTCTCCTTTTGCTTACTCGTTTCCGGAAAGCCCACCGCCGGCAAGAACAAAACCAGCCAAGTCTGATCAGATGAAGTAAACCAAAACTGGTAAGATTATTTTGCAGAAAGGATCAATTCATCTCCCGGGTCAGATCCTTCACCCAGGCATACTTTTTGTAATGAATCATGACCCACGGAATCTTTCCCACCTCGTCAAGACAGGTACAGGCATACACGACAAGAACCGGCCAGTGGAAAAGAAAGGTTCCCGCCGCCGCCAGCGGAACCGCAATTCCCCACATGCATACTGCCAGGCTGTACATGTCAAACAGCGTATCCCCGCCAGCGGCAAAGATACCGCTAATGATAATCGTATTGACAGCACGCCCGATCATATAGACAGCCATGATGATCATCATTCCAATCAGGTAAGAGCCCGCCTTGTCTGTCAGTTTTACAAAATGAATGACAAGCGGTGTGACCAGAAGCATCACTGCCGTGGACAGAACACCACACAGAAATGCAAGCTTCACCAGGCGGTCACCGTACAGCCTGCCCTTTTTCAGATTTCCGGCTCCCAGTTCATTTCCCACCAGAATGCCACCTCCGCTGCTGATTCCGTTGCACAGACAGCAGATCAGATCGCGGACCACAGATGCTACGGAATTGGCTGCCGCGGCATCTGTTCCCATATGACCCATAAACGCTGTATAGGACGTAAATCCGACTCCCCAGAACAGGCTGGCTCCCAAAAGCGGCATCGCACACTTCCGAAAATCCGCTGCGAGCATGGCGTTTCGTTTCAGGAAGCGGCTCCAGTCCGGACGGATATAGCCTTCTTTTTGCGAACACCACACGCACCAGATCAATTCCACCACCCTGGCAGACAGTGTTGCCAGCGCTGCTCCCTGCACTCCCATCGCAGGAAATCCAAAAAGTCCGAAAATAAACACAGCATTCAGTACAATATTAATAATCACTGCACCGGAACTGATTATGGCTGTCTTCGATGCATGTTCACTGACCTTCATCACTGCCAGATAGCACTGGGAGATGCCTGTCAGCAGATAGGACCACCCGGCAACACGCAGATAACGGATCCCGATCTCAATCAGCACCTCTTCGTTTGTAAAGATCATCATCAGGTAACGCGGAAACAAAATACAGCCGATAAAAAACAGCAGTGAAGTAACCCCACAGCATTTGAGCGTCATGCAGAAAATATCATTTACCGTTCTTTTGTCGCCCTTTCCCCAGTACTGTGCTCCCAGAATTCCTGTGGCAGCCACAAAAGATGTCAGAATCATGTTCTGAATAAACTGAATCTGCGTTGCCAGAGAAACCGCCGACATGGAATTCTGGTCCGCACTCCCAAGCATAATCGCATCCGCCGCTGCCACAGAAGCCAGCATCAGACACTGCAGCGCAATCGGTACCGTCAGCTGCAGGAGCTTTTTGCAAAAAAATTTGTCCGAAAGCATATTATCTTTCATATCTCCTCAAAACCCTTTCTCATATTTTGTACATTTTTTCTTCTTGTTTTTTTATAAGCTCTTTCAGTTTTTTTTATAGGCGCTTTTTATTTTTTTAAGACGCTTTCTGATTTTTTTATAGCCCCTGGGCTTATAAACGTTTACCCCGATTATAACACCCTTCTTCCGGTATGTCACTTTCTTTCCCTGCCGGCTGCGATACAAATTATTCTCAGATCATTCTCACATGCATGGGATCAAATCTCACCCTTTGCAAACAGATTGTCTTTTCCCATTCCGCAGACGTATGGGTTGCTGTCATATGTATGGCAGAAATCAAGAAACTCTCTTTTTTGTTTGGGATCACTCATGATTTTCACCAGGATCTCATTGGGCATTGTTCTTGCGTACGCTCCCGGACCTGCAAGTTCTATATTTCTGACTCCGTTTTTCTGCAGGATGCGCACAAGCTCATCCGGCATGAAATGGTAGGTTATGCACCAGGGCGATTCCCCTCGGTCGTAGGCCTGTTTTGTTTCTTCCACATCATCGATGAATCCTGTTTCAAGCGCTTTTTCACAGACTTTCCTGTCGAATTGGAAGGAATCGATCAGATTCTCCCTGTTTTTCAGACACCACTGTACCCATCCGTCTTTACTGTTCTGATCCAGAATAAACTGATGTTTCTGCAGAGGATTGGCCAGATAGGGCAATCCTCCTAATCTGCTTGATACGCTGATCATGATTTTTCTGCGGGCAATCCGTACCAGATTTCCTATGACCTCTTCCTGTTTCGGGAAGGTATACGAAATCGGAGCATCAAACGACATTACCAGATCAAAGGAACGGTCGGCATAATCGGACAGATCTTCCAGTCGTCCCCTGACAAAAGTAATGTTTTCAAGAACGCCCTCTTTTTCCGCAAGCTCTTTTGCCTTATCTATCATCGGCTGAGAAAGATCAAAATGAGTGACCTGAATTCCTCTTTTGGCAAGCAAAATGGAAAAGCGGCCGCATCCGGCACCGCCGTCAAACACATTGCGGACGCCATCCAGATTCTGAAGCAACTCTTTTTCAATATGTGATTTCTGAACAATGTCATCTATAAAAGTCTGCTCCCTTTCTGCTTCCAGCTCTCCTTTGTCCGGCAGATTCCACATTCTCTCTGATATTTTTGTACTGTATTCCATATCCATCCTCCCTTGATCTGTGATTAACTGTTGTGTTCTGTAAAATAAAAAAACCACAAATAATGCCATTGCTGGCATTATTTGCGGCGTCACTCAAAATGTACATCACACACAAACCTAACTTCATTATAGCTCAATCGGTTTGCTTGTCAAGCAAAACTTCCTGCACGATTTCGACCGCATCCTCAATGCAGCCCGGACAGGAACGAAGCACATTCCCTGTATCCACACCTTTCAAATCGCGGCAGCATGTTCCATGATTTCTCTCTTCAAATTTTTCCAGGATGGTTTTGGAAAGCTGATAGGTGGATGCCTTTGTGCCGGGCTTTTCTGTATTGCCGTCACTGTTCTTAAGACCAGCCAGTATAACAGCCCCTGAAATCGCCCCACAGGTGCCATTCATGCCGCCCATCCCCAGGCCGAAACCTTCACAGACCTGAAACAAAGTCTCCCTTTCTATCCCAAATTCCTCTGCGAAGGCGCAGGCTACTGCCTGTGCGCAATTGTATTTCCTGTCATGTAAACTGATTGCCAATTCCTTCTTTGTCATAAGTAAGATCCTTTCTTCCTTTTAGCTGTAAAATCAAAACTTCCTACAGAAAATCCTCTCTCATGGGGGTAAAGAAATCTACCAGTATTCCGTCCTCCAGGCATTCACAGCCGTGAATAATGCCATTCTGTTTGCAAAGCGTGTCCCCCGCTGATACTTCTTTTGTCACGTCACCGATGGTAAAGCGAAAACGTCCGCTTGCCACATAGGTGATCTGTGTATGGGGATGATGATGCATAGCTCCGATAGAACCTTTCTGAAACGTATTCTCTACGCACATTAATTCATCACAAAACGCCAACACTCTGCGCTCTACTCCCGGTGAAGTCTCCTCCGGAATCACATCCTTCCAAAAACACCAGTTTTCTCCTTTTCTCTCAATCATATCGATCTCTCCATTTCTGCGTATTCTATCGTCCAGCCAGCCTGCAGTTTTCCATCGCGGCATTTCGGCTCACATTCCCAGACAACCTCTGCACATAATCTCCCCATAGGGGTATCGTAACTTCCATCACAGACCGCCTGACGTACGGAACAGATTCCATATCCTTCTGCGTTCATGGCTGTAATGACGCCGCTGCCGAATTTTACACTGCTGTCATATACTGCGGCATCCTGCGAGAAGGTCAGAAGAACCAGCCGGATTTTCTTTACCTTTTGATTTCCGGTGATGGTAAAGATATCTCTTCTGCTGATTTTGTTTTTTTCAAACGTATAAATTACCTGATCAGAAATCCCTTCCACTCTTTTCGGGATCTGTTCTTTTGCGCTGTTCCCTGCAATAGAGTTGTCCTCAGAAGAACCTTCCATTCTGGTATCTCCACTGATAAAAATACCCTCACCCATCAGACACATGGCGTCCAGCTCACACGTCACGGACATCCGGTTCGCTTCGATCTGCGGCGTGATCTTTTTAAAATAGGCAATCGGCATCACAATCTCACCGTTCTCCATGAAAAGCTGCGGAATAAGCTGCCCATGATTGCACTCAGGAACACCCTGAAGCACAAGATTCTGATGCGGTACCGGCATATAGGGATCCTTATTGTAATATTTCTGTCCGCCGTTAATCAGAGGCAGTGCCCAAACATTACCGCAATCCCGGACGATCACCAGCCCTCTCTCATACGTTCCCTTTGCAAAAGGAACGTAAGTATAAGCATCCAGTTTCTCCAGTCTTCCGGCAAAATCATCGCAGATCGGATGATCTGCATACCCCGCCTTCTCCCAGTGCTCAAAAGAATTGATCATCTGCATGCAAAGACTCAGGTTTTCGCCGAGAATTCTGTTCTTATTGCGGTAGTTATCTGTCTTTCTGCCTTTCTCCCACATATTGATGGAATCCATGTCCTTATCATACCAAAAATCCACCATGTGTTTCAACAGTTTCATACTGTATGCACAGGCGATTTCCATTTCATCATCGGTCATGATACCGCCAAGTTCTGCCGCTGCTGAGAGCACCTCCAGAGCTGCCGTGTCACCGTAAGCACCGATACTTCGTCCATACGGAAATCCAACACCTTTCTCATTGGCAAGCTGCAGAAAAACATGGGTCGACTTCGTCAGCATAGTGCGGATCTTTTCCGGAACCTCCCATCCCGTCGCCAGAAACAAAGACGTAAGTTCACTGGGGACCAGGATACTGTAACGATCAAATCTGCCTTCTCCCGGAGTCTCGTCCATGAAGCAGAATTCTCCGGAATACTGATCAATATGCTCCATCAGACGATCGAGAAGGTGACGGCTGTGACCTTCCGCCTCCCATCCCAACAGTTCCCGGTATCTTGCAATCCCAAATGCTACTCCATAGTAGTTGGTCGGTTTGTGAATCAGCGCATAGTGATGATCAGTATCCACAAACGTTCTCCAATCCAGAGATTTTTTCAGCTTTTCCAGTGTCTCCCGGTCCACAACCTTTTCCAGCAATCCCGCCTTCTGCAGCCGATACAGTCCGGTGATGCCGTTAAGAATCCCCCATGTTTCCATGGGCATATCACACACCATACGGATCATATCGCCAAGCTTCTCCAGACTTTCCTCTGTCTGCAAAAGCTCCAGAGCCGTATAGCATGCCTGATTGATCACCTTTCCTCCTACGAACTGTGCCTGATCATTGTATGCCTTCGTTCCATCAATCGTCAGATCCAATCCGCCTTCCGATACCCTCCAAAACAGATCCTTCATGACAGGACGAAGATCCTGCTCAATAATCTTCCTCATCGTCGGTCCCATTATTCCTGTCCTCCTTTTCTTTATAAGCCCAGGGGTTCTAAAATTACCTTTCGTGTCCCAGGGGCTCTAAAATAATTTTTAGACTTTCTTTCCACTTTTTTTATAATATCCCGTACATGAGTCATACGATGTCACCGTTGTGTCAAAATTGCTTTTTCTACATTATAACGCATACAAAAATCAAGAGAAAGCAGTAATCTGAATTTTTATTTCCAGGATACCAGGATTGTGTGAGTACACCGTGGAAAACAATAATAGAACATGTCACCCTCTGACTGACAAGTTTCTTTAAAATAGTGTCCCTGATGTGGTGTTTTTCTTTTCCTGATTATGTAATAATAAGAGTAAGGAGAGTGCGAAGCACGGAAAAATCCCTGTCAGGCTCATTTGTTGGGAACTCGTAAATAAAGACGATGGGAGCATCTCAAAATCTCTCATCCGCTTCCTTACCTACACAGCCAAAATTCGGTTCCACCGGATTGTAAAATGAATAGGAGAATTTAAATTATATGAGTTTAGGAAAAAATATTCAGTATCTGAGAAAGCAAAAAAAGATCACACAGGAACAGTTATCTGAAATCATGTCCGTTTCCCGCCAGACTATATCCAGATGGGAAGCAGACGAAATCGTCCCGGAGTTAAGCAGGCTGATCTCCTTATGTGATCTGTTTTCCTGCAAACTGGACACACTGGTCAGAGAAGATCTGAATGCCCGCAAAGAAATCTACTCGGAAATTACCATCAAACGGGTAAAAGCATTCCGTATGGCAAGATATGTCATGGTCACACCGAACCCGGAAGACGATGTAAATACCTATATGGATCACTGGGCACAGCAATCGGGTCTTCTGACTTTTCAGCCGGATGCGCTGAAAATCGGATGGGATTTTCCATTTGTTTCACAGGAATTGCAAAACAGATTTGGTCTCCGCGGTTATGTAGCAGCCTATCTTTTGCCGGACGGATTTGAAACAAACTGTCCGGGTGTGGAATACGCCACGCAGGATGAGGCTGATTATGCGGTAATCACAGTCTACCATCCTTTCGTGGCAGCTTTTGAACGCATTCCCAACGCCTACAAAAAATACTGGATTTTTTGCAGGCAAATGGATTCCGAGAAAAACCAAAGGAAGGAATTTTATCCTGCTTTGAACAGGTATATGTAAAAGATGGAATACCCTGCATGGATGTGTATATTCATGTGGACAGTGTCTCAAAAACAGATAGTTTTTCCAGTTTTTCTTAAAACGCAGAAGAGCCGGGATATCTCCCGGCTCTTCTGCGTATCGTATTCTTTATACAGAACCTGCACAGATTCATATGGAACGCTAAATCTCGATCGTTTCCCCTGAATTCACAGTATAAAGCTCCCCATCTGCATCAAAATATACAGGAATTAATGTCGGGTTGAAAATTCTGCTTCCATCTGCAGATACAACTAACCCATCATATGCGCTGACATATTCGTAAATTTCCATATTTGTCGCATACCAGACATCCTCTCTTTCACCAAGGCATTTGCAGATCTCCGTGATCCGATCCCAGTTTCCATTCCGATCAAACTCATGACTGTGTCCCCACAGATAAAACAACTTCGGTGTGCGGGAAGCAATGTACTCTTGATTCGGATCCATTTCCGTAAATTCCCTGATATAATCAAAAATCTCCGGATTATCATGATGAGCCGTCGGCATCCAGCAGTACCAGTCATTCGGCAATCCAAACAAACGATTGTCCTGCCCAAGTGTACGTGCATATACAATTCCAAGGTCAATCAAATACTGCCTTATATTTGCATACGACGCACCATTTTGAAATTCCCGGATCCCGGAATCCGGATATGCCATACCTCGCACTATGATACCAAATTGCTCCTCCAGTTCCGTTCTGCACTCCAGAATATCTCTGATACCATCTATTGCGCGCAGTTTTCCCGGCGCCCGATGATATTTTCCATGAACGGCAATTTCATGTCCTGTCCCGAGAAGATACCGGGAAACTTCCTGTGCATTCAAATGAAAACCGTCCGGACTGCTCAAAAGATAGCCGCTATTGATATTAAATGTCACTTTCATATGATACTGATTCACAATCTCCGCCAGTCTGAGATCAAAACAGCTCCCATCATCATAGCTCAGCGTTACTGCCTTTGTCTTTCCTCCCGGAAACCGCAAAAAACGATACTTTCTGATTTTCTCCATCAGCACATGCCTCCTCTGTTCATCTGCCCTTATTTTATCTCCATCCCATGTCAACAGCAATACGAATTATTACTCTTACCTCTCCAAAGGCATGGAAAAGATAGCACTGCACAACAAAAAAGATCAAACGTCCAAAAAAGCAAGGAAAAAATGTTTGGCAATACCGCTTTTCTGAACACAGAAAAAAACCTTGGTCGTAAGTATCGGAAGCATTTTGTTTTATGACCGTAAGAGTCCCTGGGCTTATTAAATTTTTATAAACTAGAACCAGTAGAACCCAAACGTAATTTTTGCATTCTTGAGAATATAATCATACGCATCATCACTCAGCACGGTTTTCAGCTGCTCTTCCCCTTCCTCTTCCAGCACCGGATGCAGGGCATCGGAAAAACAGAGGGATGGATAGAGCATACACCACCAATTATGGCCTTTTCCTTCCCCAATTGTTACCTGCAGTGCATCATAGGTGCCGGCCGGCAGAGTGTAATCTCCATATGTTTTTTCCGGAAAGTAACTTTTGCCAAGGGTTACCTGTATCGGATCACTGCTCCCGGCTGCCGCTGCCGCCTGATTCGCCGTCTCCTGCAGTTGGCACAACTCTTCTTCCAACAGTTTCTCTGAGGCAGTTTTGCTGCTGCAGCCGGATTCTTCCAACAGATGGTTGATCTGTGACAGCAATGCATCCCGAACCTCAAGTTTGATCTGTTGGTCCCGAATAGTATCGCTGTTGGCCTTAACATGGAAGCGCACCACCTGGGAAGCGATTTCCTGCTGGACTTTGTGCTCCTGATCCGCAGCTTTTTCCATCCAAAGTGCTGCGGCAAATGCCGCAAGAATTCCGACGAACGCTGCCGGATGTGTACCCGTCACTTTTCTCACCTGATGAAACAGAGTTCTCCCTTTTGACCTGTTGTTTTGCTGTCTCTTCTCCATGTTTTGCTCCTGATCCCCATATACAGGATGTCTGTTGAAACAGACACCATCATCGATAACAGTAGTTGCTTTTATAAAAGATCATGACCATTTTTTTCCTTCACTATTCATTCCGGCAATCACTTCACTGCGCCAGTCGAATCTGTTCTCCCCAAACGATAACTTCCGGCAATCCGGGCAGTGTTCCATAGTTGTACCACTCATAATAGAGATCCGCAAGTGTCACCGGCTCTCTCTCCTTTGTCTCCCGATTTTCATACAGACCATTCAGATACTTTCCCACCGAATCCTCACCGGAACCATTGAGCACCATAAGTTTTTTCGGATCTCCGGTCATAAAAACCAACGCCTGTCCTCCCAGATCCCGGTTTTGCTCCAGATATTTCAGCACCTCCTCCATCTGATTCTGTTCCAGAAGCAATTGTTCTCCAAAGATCACAGCCTGCACGTGTCCCAGATCCAGTTGGTATTCCTGCGAAAGATCGTAAAGCTCCCCGATTTTCTCCAGACTTTCCGCACGAAAACAGGTTCCTTCTCCGCCCGAGCTTTCTTCTTCGCCGGTTCCCTCTCCGCTCTTGCCCTGTCCGGTCAGCACGGGAAGATCCGCCATCCCATAGATCACTTCATACATACCCTCGCGAAAATCAAAAGAAACGGCCAGCGGATACGCCTTCTTCTCCGGCTCCACTCCGCCGCAGCCGCCAAATATCAGAACCAGAAGCAGACACAGCCACACGACTCCTTTTTTCTTTTCTCTCATCCCCGATCACTCTCCTTTTTTTTGCATACGCCCGGCAATGGTAAGGATGACTGTCAATCCAAGAAACACCGGAAGATACAGGTATCGAACCGCATCCTCATACAATGCCTGCAGTTGATATCTCCCGCCGGAACCAAATGCCAGAAGCCAGATACCTGCTCCCAGCAAAAGCCGGGCAATACCTCTTTTTTGCGTCAGGTCCCCGTAAAAGAGAAGACTCCCGAGGGAAAACAGCAGTGCGCAAAGCAAAACTGCCATCCAGATGACATCGAAGCGTTCCAGAAAGCCCCCTGGCAGATTTGTCCCGCTCATGAGAAGCAGCACCGGATCCTGTCTCTTTGCAGCGCCTTCCGTTCCCAGTGTTCCCATCAGAATCACTCCAAACCCCAAAACCAAAAGCAGCAGCTTTCCGATCCCTCTGCGCAGCGGTTTCACCACACTTTTGTTCCTCTCTACTTTTGGGAGCAAAAAGGGCAAAAAACCGACGATTATCCCCACCTGAAGTGTCTCCAACACCCCTTTTCCGATTTTTTTCCACACAATTGTCCCACCAGAGCTTTTTGCTTCCTCCTGCATCTGCTTTGCTGATTGTACATATGCGTCCCATCGAACCTGCCCCAGAGCAAAAAACAGAAGCAGAACAACGCTCCAGAATACCCAGGGATAGAGTGCCTCCGCCAACCGGGCTCTTTTCTGCACCTTGCCGTTCATTCCCAGAAAGACAGCCAGAAGAATCAAAAAACCCAGCCATTCCTTTCCGACTCCCTCCAGCAGATAGGAACCGGACAGATCCGTCATCCTCTCCAGAAGACAGCCTCCGGCCAGCAAAAGATACGAAAAATAGATCAGGCGAATCAGGCTGCCTGCAGCAGCGCCCACAAAAGCATCCAGATGATGATACACATTTTCCAGTCTCACCAGAAAAAAGATCCAGCACATCAAACCCAGGCCGCCCAGCAAAATGCCAACCAGCTCCGCATAGCCGCCCATTGCGCCTCTGCCCGAAAGCAGCCAGAAAAAAGGGCCAAGCAGTGTCAGCATCATCTGCCGCACAGCCTGTCGATGTGAAATTCTGCCGTTATCCGCGAACATCCTGATCTCCTTTCTCTTTCTGTTTCTCTTTTTCCATCTGCTCTTCCTCCGCTGCCATGCGAAGCCGTACCCGCTGCTCCCTTCTTGCAAAGACCGGACGGAATCTCATATTCCGCAGTGGTCCTCTCACCACCTGATCCCGCTCCCCTGTAAGTCCCGGCAATCCGCCTCCCACAAACGGCATCAGATAAGGGATGCCAAAGCTGGTGAGCCCCGACAAATGTCCCAGGAGAACAAACAAACCCAGCACCATTCCAAAAATACCCAGATACCCTCCAAGGAAAATGAATCCAAATTTCAGCAGCCGAAACGGCGCGGAAAATTCTTCGTTTGGTATTGCGAAAGAACACAGTGCACTTAAAGCCACAACAACCACTGCCATAGGGCTCACCAGGTTAGCCGATACCGCAGCATCACCGATGATCAGTCCGCCCACAATACCGATCGTACCTCCCAGGGGACCCGGCATCCGCACCCCCGCCTCGCGTATCAGCTCAAATGCAAGTTCCATCAGCAGAATCTCGATAACTCCCGGAAAAGGAACGCCCTTTCGGGCCTCCGCGAAGGACAGCAGCAGATTGGTGGGCAAAACTCCCGTGTGAAATCTGGTGACTGCCAGATAACCGCCAGAAATCAAAAGTGCCAGAAGCATCGCTCCGTATCTGAGCAGCCGCTCAAAAGATGCTATATAAAAATGATGATACCGGTCCTCACTGACCTTCAGAAAACTGTCAAATGTGGTGGGGAGCAAAATTCCCACCGGGGAATTATCACAGAGCAGCACGATTCTCCCGTTGAGAATCTCCATTGCCGCCCGGTCCGGGCGCTCTGTCGTCTCAAATTGCGGAAATGGAGATCTCCAGTGCTCCTCGCAGAGCTGTTCCGGAATGCCGCTGTCCAAAACCCCGTCAATCTCAAAGGAGGAAATCCGTTGTTTCATCTCCTCCAGAAATTCCGGATAAATCAGTTCCCCCGCATAAACCAGGGCAAGCACCGTATCCGATCTGACCCCGCAATGAATTTCTTCCACCTTCAGATCGGTTGTCCGCAGTCTCTTGCGAATCAGTGCCGTATTGGTTTTCACCGAGTCGGCGAATCCTTCCCGGGATCCTCGAAGCACCTTTTCCGACTCTGCCTTCTGGACTCCCATATTCGGGTACCCTTTCGACGAAATCTTGATGGCTCTGTCATATCCGTCCAGAAAAAAGATCGCATTTCCCGCCAGCATGGAAGTCATGGCTTCCTCCAGATTCCAAAACTCCGCTGTATCCGAAATTCCCAGCGCATTATCGGACAGAAACTGCGGAATCTGATCCGCAGGAATTTCCCAGAGATGATTGATCAGTTTTCCGATCACGGAATCCTCCAGTGTCACATTGCTGATGGCCACTTCTACATAAACCAGAAGGGCATTGACCTTCTCCTTTTTTCCAAGCCGCATGGGTCTGATGATAATATCGTCACATCGGCTGCAGCATCTGCGAACATATTCCTCATTTTCCCAAAGCAGCTTTGAAACTTTCGTTTCCTGTTTTTCCACTTTTTTTCGCACCTCCCGGCGATCTAAAAAATGTACATGTACTGGCATCAAAAAAATCCTGTTACAGAACATTTCAGCACTGTAACAGGATTTCCCGTTTCACAGAATCTATACGCAGGGATTTCCTGAAAAGCAACACCCCTGCTTTCCTATCTCATCATTTACTTTCGTTTGTCTTCCCGCATTTTTCTTCGCCATCTTCCAGATTCTGCATGCGCATGGAGTGCATAATGCTCTCCTGCTGCCGCTCGATATGCTCGCGAATCATCATCTGAGCACCCCTCGAATCTCCCGCTTTCACGCTGCGGAAAATGGCATCGTGCTCTTCCACCAGAGAACGGCGAACTCCGGAATCCTTCAGGTATTCAATCCGATAGCGGTACATCTGCTCCCGCAGATTGTTGAGCAGCTGAACCAGTCTTGGATTATCCGTCGCTTTATAAATAACATCATGATAAGCGACATCCGCCTCCGCCAGAGCCTGGAGGTTATTGGAATCCAGCAATTTTTCAAAGTTTCTCGAAGCGCGGTACAGCTCTTCTAACTGCTCACGATTGATTCTCTGACATGCCAGCCTGGTCGCAAGTTCTTCCAGACCAAGACGCACTTCCAGCACATCCTTAAGATCTTTCTCTGTAATCTTCGCCACCTGCGCACCTTTTCTGGGGACCATGATCACCAGACCTTCCAGTTCCAGCATGCGGATCGCTTCTCTGATCGGAGTCCTGGATACACCAAGCTGATTAGCAAGTTTGATTTCCATCAGACGTTCCCCGGGCTTTAGCTCTCCCTTTAAGATCGCCTGACGCAGGGTGTGAAACACCACATCCCGAAGCGGAAGAAACTGGTAATCCTCCATCTTCATTCCGTAATCATTTATCTCCATGTCGTCCGCCCCCCGTTCTCGATACCGTTGTAAGGAATGTCTGCCTGGAAAGTCCGCTTTCTTTGAGCTGATCACAGGCATACTGCGCTTTTTCCTGATCATCAAAAATTCCAAAGACGGTCGGACCGCTGCCGCTCATCATGGCATTAATCGCTCCATGTTCCATCATGTGTGCCTTAATCTTATCGATCACCGGATAGGCAGGACACGTAACGGTCTCAAGCACATTTCCCATCCGGTCTGTGATACCGCGCAGATCCTGATTGCGGATCGCCTGAACCATGCCGTCAATATCCGGATGACAGACTGTCTCATCCAGATGCAGATTTCCATAGACGAATTTCGTAGATACATTGATACCCGGTTTTCCGATCAGAACATAGCAAAACGGCATCTGTGGAAGTGCTGTCAGTTTCTCTCCGATTCCCTCTGCCAGGGCAGTTCCCCTCATCACACAGTAGGGAACGTCCGCCCCGATTCTGACACCGCGTTCCATCAGCTCCTGCATGGAAAGTCCCAGCTGAAAGATCTTATTGACCCCCACCAGCGCTGCAGCCGCATCCGAGCTCCCGCCTGCCATCCCCGCAGCCACCGGTATAAACTTGTTCAGCTGAATCTGAACACCCTCCTGAATGTCAAATTCCTCCATCAGCAGATGGGCTGCCTTGTAGACAAGATTATTTTCATTACAGGGAAGAAACGGCAGGTTCGTCTGGATTCGGATTCCCGGTTCCTCACTTCTTAGGATCTCCAGCTGATCATACATCTGAATCGTCTGCATGACCATACGCACTTCGTGATATCCGTCTTCTCTCTTTCTCACAACATCAAGGCCAAGATTGATCTTCGCAAGAGCTCTCAGTTTCATAAATCGCACCAACTTTCGGGATAATAAAGGTTGTTTTTTGTATACATAAATAGTACTGGATTTCCTCACATTTTTCAAGAGTTTCTTTTCCCGGAGCAGCTACATCACTACTGTTCAGGCGATCTCCCGAAACAGCTGTGCAGTAATGCCGCACAAAAAACGCCTTATTTTCAAATCGCACTTCCGTAAAGGATCGATTGAAAACGAGGCGTTTCTTTACACATTTTATGAGTTGCCGGGCAAATGAGCCTGACGTTGATTTTTGATTTGAATCTCCATTTACAGTCTCATCAGAAGATAATCTGCGATACTGGCAACAACGAGAAAGGCGGCGCACAGAATTCCCAGCGCGGTTTTCGGCCCTATAACGGCAAAGTGGGAACGCCAGCCGTTATCCGCTGTAAATTTCTCCGGTTTTTTCCCTTTCGAAAGGAGCATTCCGGCAAGGAGGAACAATCCCAGAGAAAAAATCAGAAGAAGACCATCTTTTGCCGCTTCCAGACCGGATAAAGCTTTGTTCTCTCCGATCAGAAAACCGCCAAGGAACAAAAGCAGCGCCGCAGCGGCGGCGGCGGCAACGCCGATCGCCAGGACTTTCAGACAATCATATACAATCTGCTTTCCCTTTTTTCTCATCACTATCTTCTCTCCTGTTTCGTATCTGCCGCACATGGCTGCTGCTTTTTGTACCGCAAGACTAGTTCTTCCTGCAGCGGTAACATGCTACATAATGTTCATTTCCAATATCGGTGAGCGGCGGCATTTCCTTTGCACACTGCTCTGTCGCATACTGGCATCTGCCGCGGAATTTACATCCCGGCGGCGTGTTGATCGGACTTGGAACTTCTCCTGCCAGACGAATCTTATTGGCATCTCTCTCCTGTTCAATCTCCGGATCCGGGATCGGAATCGCAGAGAGAAGCGCCTGTGTATAAGGATGCTGCGGATTTTCATACAATTCCTTGGACGTCGTAAGCTCCACCAGCGTTCCCAGATAAAGAACTGCCACACGGTCGGAAATATGCTTTACCATGGACAGATCATGTGCCACGAACAGATAGGTAAGTCCCATTTTCTTCTGAAGATCTACCAGAAGATTGACAATCTGCGCCTGAATCGATACATCCAGCGCGGAGATCGGCTCATCCAGCACGATAAACTCCGGCTGTACCGCAAGGGCACGGGCGATTCCGATTCTCTGGCGCTGTCCGCCGGAAAATTCATGCACAAAACGGTTCGCGTGCTCCATGGTCAGTCCTACCAGTTCCAGGTAATGATAAATCATATCCTGACGCTCTTTTTTGTCTTTTGCCAGATGATGAATATCGATTCCTTCTCCGATGATCTCCGCCACTGTCATACGCGGGTCCAGAGAACCATAGGGATCCTGGAACACCATCTGGACTTTTTTCTTGAAATTCTGTTTCTCTTTTCCGCTGATGGTATGGACATCCTTGCCATCGTAAAGTACCTGACCGTCCGTCCTGTCATACAGGCCGATACAGGTTCGTCCGCAGGTGGTCTTGCCGCAGCCGGACTCGCCCACCATACCAAGGGTTTCTCCTTTATAAATCTGGAAAGAAACGTCATCCACCGCTTTGAGTGTGGCATTTCTGCCGACTTTAAAATATTTTTTCAAATGGCTCACTGAAAGGAGCACTTCTTTTTCCTCACTCATCGCTGTCCTCCCTTCAGATTGGGCATCTCCACTTTGGGCGCCATCGGATGATGCAGCCAGCATGCTGCCACATGGCCATCACCAAAATCGGTTGTTTCAGGCATCTCTTCCTTACAGATCTGCATACAGTACTTACACCTGGTGCAGAACGGACATCCCACCGGCGGATTCAGAAGATCCGGCGGAGTTCCCGGAATCGAGGCAAGCTCCTGTTTGTTTTCCAGATCCAGACGGGGTACCGACTGAATCAGCGCCCAGGTATACGGATGGCGCGGTGTGTAGAAAATGTCAGAACATTTACCTTTTTCCACGATCATACCGGAATACATCACAGCGATATCCTGTGCGATATTTGCAACGACACCCAGATCATGGGTAATCATAATTACCGAAGTATTGTGTTTCTTCTGCAGGTCCTTGATAATATCCAGAATCTGTCCCTGAATGGTCACATCCAGTGCAGTGGTCGGTTCATCACAGATCAGCAGTTTCGGATCACATGCAAACGCGATTGCGATCATAACACGCTGACGCATGCCGCCGGAAAACTCGTGCGGATACTGCCTGACACGCTTCTCAGGCTCAGGAATTCCTACCATGCGGAGCATCTCTACTGCTTCCGCAGCTGCCTCTTTCTTGCTCATATGTTTATGTACCATCAGGTTTTCCATGATCTGTTTGCCCACACGCATCGTCGGATTTAACGATGCAAGCGCATCCTGGAAAATGATGGCGCACTCGCCGCCTTTGTAGGCCTGCCACCGTTTTTTATCGTACTTGAGGATATTCTCCCCATTGTAAAGAATCTCACTGCCCTCTTTGATCTCACCCTGAGGTCCTTTGATCAGACCCATGATGGATTTTGCTGTTACGGATTTTCCACAGCCGGACTCGCCCACGATCGCCAGGGCTTTACCGGTTTCCAGTTCAAAGGAAACACCGCGGACAGATTTCACTTCACCGGCATAGGTGTGATAGGAAACCCGCAGGTTTTTCACTTCCAGAATCTTACTGTTTTCGCTCATTGGTTTTTCCTGCCTTTCCCATCTTATTGACGCAGCCGCGGATCCAGCGCATTGCGGAGTCCATCGCCCAGCAGGTTAAATGCCATAACAATCACACAAAGCACCAGACAGGGGAAGAACAGCTGGCTCGGATAGAAATCCATCGTCTGCTGACCCTGGGAAATCAATACGCCAAGACTGATTTCCGGTGCCTTCAGACCGATTCCAAGGAAGCTAAGACCTGCCTCGGTGAAAATGAACTGCGGAATCGCGGTGGACGCATCCAGGATCAGAATACTGAGCATATTTGGTACGTAGTGTTTCAGAATAATTCTTGATGATTTTGCACCCAGAACTTCTGCAGCGTAGACATATTCCGACTCACGCAGCTGCTTGATCATACCGCGGACCTGACGGGCCGTGCTGCACCATGCGGTGATACTGAGTGCTACCAGAAGGGCAAACATGTTATTGCCCAGAACCATCATAATCAGGATCGTAACCAGAAGACTGGGCATTGAATTGATAACCTCAATCACCCGCATCATGATATCATCCACCCAGCCGCCGAAATGAGCCATCACCGCACCGTAAATGGTTCCGACAACCATCTTCAGTGCCGTAGCCACCAGAGCGATCAGAATAGAAGCTCTCGCACCTACCCAGACACGGGAAAACAGATCACGTCCCATATTGTCTGTTCCGAACCAGTATTTTGCGCTGGCTCCCTGATTTTTTTCCGCAACATTCATACTGATATAGTCATAGCCTCTGATGTGCGGTCCGATGATTACCATAATCACCATCAGAATCAACACGCCAAGAGATACCATAGCTACAGGGTTTTTCTTCAGTCGCCTCCAGGCATCCTGCCAGTAGGAGATCGTCGGCCGTTCAATCCGGTTTGCTTCTTCCTGAGAAAAGCCTACAACTTTAAATTTATCAGGTGTTAACATCCGCTTTCCTCCCTCCTACCTGCTGCTGCCCGGCATGGAAATCCGGGGATCAACGACTACATAAAGAATATCCGTGATAAACAGAACCACGATGTACAGCAATGCCAGAAGAACCGTCTCACCCAAAACAATCGACAGATCCTGATTATTTACCGCTGTCACATAGTACTGTCCGATACCGGGAATGGAGAAGATACTCTCGATAAAGAAAGAACCTGTGATACACATTGCCACAGACATAGGCAGCTGCGTCATAACCGGAATAAAAGAATTTCGCAGGATATGCTTACGGATCACAGCACCTCTGCTAAGACCCTTGGACTCTGCGGTCAGCACATAGTCCTGATTGATGACATCCAGCATGGAGGTCTTTAAAAGACGTGCATAGGTCGCGATATAGCTGAAACATCCGGTCAGCGTGGGAAGTACCGTGTATTTCCATCCGCCGAACCACAGATCTTTGCCCGAAGGCCAGCCGATCGTCGGGAACCATCTGAGATTTCCCGCAAAGATTTTCTGCAGCATCAGTCCGAAAATCAGATGAGGTATGGAAATCAAAAGTACCGAAAGACCCACTACCAGATAATCAGCTATGGTACCTCGCTTCATCGCAGCCAGAATACCCAGCAGCAGTCCCACCGTAACACCGAGGAGCATCTGCTGAAGACCCAGACGGGCAGATACCGGAAGGCGGTCATGAATCAGGCCGGAAACCGTCTGTCCTGCATAGACGAAAGATTCTCCGAATCTTCCATGACACATATCTTTCATTGTGAGCACGTAGCGCTCCATCATAGGCTTATCCAGCCCGTATCTCTCATAAAGCCTCTCTCTCGCCTGGGGCTGCAGCTTGTCGGCACGCTGAGTCAGCGGATCACCCGGTACAGCCTCCAGCAGGAAAAAGGTTGCCGTTGCGATCAGAAACAGTGTCAGTACCATTTCCAGAAAACGGCGCACACAATATTTTGCCATAAGCATTTCCCTGCCTTTATGCCAAAGAAGGACCTATATAAAATAAGCCCTTCTTTGCGTTTTTTGCTATATTTTTCGATTCAAATCATTTACTGAATCAGTTGCCTCTGCCCTCAATGTAAGTGATATACAGCTCCTGGCTTGCTCCGAAGGAAGATGTTCTGAAATCTTTTACCCAATTCTGAAGGAAGTACTCTTTCGTGGTGTAATAGATCGGGATCAGTCCGCAGTCTTCCACTAACAGAAGATTCTCAGCCTGCTCATAAATCTCAAAACGTTTTGCATTGTCGCCCTCTCCATTGAGAGAATCCAGCAGTGCATCGTACTCTGCATTGGAATATCCGCCGGTGGAAGAATAGATACCGCTGTAGAATACATCCAAATAATCCAGCGGATCATTGTAATCACTCCACCATCCACTGTTCATAATGTCATAATTTCCGGCATCTCTTTCTGCCTTGAACAGAGAGTAGTCACCAACGGTATTCAGCTCAACTTTGATGCCAAGCATCTGCTGCCAGATCTGCTGCAGATACTCACGCTCTGTCTGATTCTCCATGGTGGAACCATAGGAAAGATAGGTAACGGTAATATCAGAAAGCGGAGTGGTAACACCAAGCTCATCCAGACCTTCCTGGAACAGTGCCTGCAGTTTCTCTGCATTTCCTGCGTACTCCTGATACTCTGCGGTCAGCGGCTCCTCAGACTGGCTGCGGTAGGAGCTTCCGTCAAATGTGATTGCCGGAGAGATCAGTCCATAAGCCGGTTTGTATCTTCCATACACTGCGGAAATCATTTCTTCACGATTTACTGCATAGCTCAGAGCTTTGCGGATTTTTGCGTTGCTCATCAGACCTGAAGAACCGCCGGTTGTAAAGTTAAATGCAAGATATACCGTTCCCGGATAATCGGAAGTGTTCAGCTGAACGTTTCCTGCTTCTGCTTCACCCTTATATTTTACAGAATAATCACCGGAAGTCTGAAGCACATCCAGCTCTCCGTTGTCAAACATGGTAGCTGCGGTGGAATCCTCTGCTACCAGATACCAGTTAATGGCATCCAGATGCGTATTCTCAGCATCCCAGTACTCTGTGTTCTTGGTCCATACCATCTTGTTGTCCTCAACCAGCTCGCTCATGCAGTACGGTCCGTTGTATACACAGAGAGTCCAGTCTTTACCCCAGTTATCGCCTGCTGCCTCTGCGATATCCTGACGTGTCGGATACAGCGGAGTAGCAACCAGCTTCGCGGTAAAGGTCGGGTCCGCAATCTTTAAGGTTACTTCAAATGTATAATCATCAAGTGCTTTTGCCATAACATCATCTGCGGAACCTGTGCCGTTATAGTACTCCTCAGCACCTACCACATTGAAGATGAAGGATGCATAATCGTATCCGATGCTCGGATCCAGAAGTCTCTTCCAGCCGTACTCATAATCACGAGCGGTAACCGGCACTCCGTCAGACCATTTTGCGTCCTGTCTCAGATGGAATGTGTAAACCAGCTGATCATCAGAAACGTCAACGCTCTCAGCGCCTGCAAGGATAAAAGTCTCTCCGTTCTCATCTGCAACATTGCGGTACAGACCTTCGTAGCAGTCAGCCATCATCCAGCGCCATCCCATGTCCTGCACATCGTAGTTGTTACCAAAAGAGGAAACTCTCAGGTTCAGTACCTGTGTATCTCCTCCGGTCGTTGTGGTATCAGATGCTGCAGATTCGGATGTAGATGACTCTGAAACACTGCTCTCAGATGTGCTTGCAGTATTTGCTGTGCTGCTTCCGGAAGCAGTACTTCCTGTGTCACCGCCACAGGCTGCAAGGCATCCTGCCATCATCGCACCGGTTAACACCAGTGCAAGGACTTTGCTTTTCTTGTACATAGTTTCTTCCTCCTCTTTCCTTTTTCACTGAATCAACACTCAGCAATGGATTGCAATGCAGTTCTGTGATCTCTTGCGCTTTAACGTGCCAAACTGCATTGAATAAAAAAAGACGCTAATCTTACTTTTCTATATTAGCGCCTTTGCTTGACACTGATATTATCACTATTATGATTAAATGTCAATCTTTTTTCGACAGGTTTTTGCGCTATTTTTCATAAATCACCCTCAAATTTACTGCTTCGACGGCTAATTTCGAAAAGACCTTCGAAAAAAACAGCATATTTTTTCAGAAAAACTGCACAAAACCTGTTTTACTATGCAGGCAACGGACGCTGTGCATAAAACAGATCTCAACGCAGACACTATTTTTTGCACTGCGTATTCATGGTATCATTATATACGCAGCTTTCCTTTTTGTCCAATTTAAAAAGCCAATAATCTGTAATAGGAAAAACTTTACGGAATAAGGACTCCCTTCGTCTTTATTTCCCATTGATTTAATAGAGTATATGGGATATAATGGTTCTGGAGGTGTAGTGCAGTATGAGAATTTCGACAAGAGGAAGATATGCTTTGCGTCTGATGCTGGATCTTGCTCTGAACAATACCGGGGAACCGGTAAGGCTCAAAGATGTGGCGAAAAGACAGGAGATTTCAGAAAAATATCTGGAACAGATTATTTCTATTCTGAATAAGGCTGGTTATGTAAAGAGCATCAGGGGACCCCAGGGAGGTTATACGCTTCGCAAAAAGCCGGAAGAATATACAGTAGGAATGATTCTTCGCCTGACAGAGGGAAGTCTTTCCCCTGTGGAATGTGTGGAGGATGATGCCTCAGGGTGTTCCCGTATGGATCAGTGTGCAACCCTCATGCTCTGGAAGAAGTTAAATGAAGCGATCAACGATGTGGTTGATCACGTAACGCTGGAAGATCTGGTGACCTGGCAGATGCAGAAGGTCGATGAATATGTCATCTGACGGCAAGAATGAAAAACACCGGAAATGTCGTATTGTCTTTGACATTTCCGGTATTTTTTTGTTCGATTATTCACAATCTGACCGGGAGATCATCCGGACACCCGAAGAATTCTCAGACGCAGAAATCTTCCAGATCATCTTTCAGATACACAAGAGCCTGATCCAGATCCTTTTTTCGCAGACTTTCAATGATATCGGTATGATGGGCGATGTCCAGAGCAGCGGTGGTATTGCTCCAGGTCTGCCAGTAGAACTGTGCATAAGCTCTTTTGAGAATGTTCATAGAGCGTTCAAGCTCCTGATATGCATATTCATTTCTGGAAAAAGAAAGCAGCTTCAGATGGAAGTTTGTGTTTGCTTCCCAGTGCACCCAGATGCTGTCCGTGTCCGCCTTGCACTGTTCATCGATTCGTTCCAGATCGTTCAGATTCTCATCAGTGAGAGAATGGAAACTCTGATGCAGATAACCGCCTTCCAGAATCAGACGATAATTCAAAATATGCGCAACATCTTCACGGGTCAGACTTACTACCTGATAGCCAAATCTCGGAAAACTTCTGAGAATTCCTTCATTGCACAGCGCTACGAGTGCTTCCCGGATCGGTGTCTTGCTGTAACCGAATTTCTGAACCAGTTCCTGTTCGTTGATGATCTGGTTGGGCTTATACTCATCCGTAAAAATTCCATTCAGTATAGATTGATAAACGATATCTTTCAGACTGCCATGCTGTTTCATTATGCTCTCCCCATTTACTCCGTAATTTGTATTGCAGACCTGTACAGCCTTTTTCGAATCTCCTTGCTGTTCTGTACAGATATAAGAATGCTTACTTTTATTTAGCCTTATTTTTCATGATAACAAAAATTTCCAACATTGTAAATGATGTTTTTGAAGGAAAAGAAAGTGAACACTTGACTTCTGATAATATCAGTGATATATCATAAGTATATTGAATACAATTTCAAGGAGATCGCATGATGGATAAGCAGTTATATGATAATTATGTGAAAATTTTGAAAAATGAACTGGTGCCGGCACTTGGCTGTACAGAGCCGATTGCCATTGCCTACGCCGCGGCAAAAGCCCGTGAGGTACTCGGACAAATGCCTGAGTCGATTGAATTATGCTGCAGCGGAAACATTATCAAGAATGTGAAGGGAGTGAAGGTGCCGAATTCCAACGGTCTGAAGGGAATCGATGTGGCAGCCACTCTGGGCGTAGTCGGCGGACGCGCAGACCGGGAACTTGAGGTACTTGAGGATGTCACAGAGGAAGATATCGAAAAGACCAAAGAACTGGTGGCCGCCGGATTTTGTACCTGCATGCTCAAAGAAGGTGTAGAGAATCTTTATATTGTCGCCCGGGTAACTGCCGGAGAGCACAGTGCAGAAGTTACGATTGTAAACCGCCATACTCTGATCTCACGGATTGTGAAGGACGGTCAGGTGCTTTACTCCATCGCAGCACATGAAGAATCCCCGGAATATGTGGATAAAAGTCTCCTGAACGTGAAGGATATTCTCCAGTTCGCAGAGGAAGTAAATCTGGAGGATGTCAGGGAAGTACTGAAACGCCAGATTACCATGAACTCGACGATTGCAGACGAAGGACTGGCACATCCCTACGGCGCTCAGGTGGGCAGAACCCTTCTGAAGGAGTACGGTGATGATGTAAAGATTCGCGCCCGCGCCCGCGCCGCAGCAGGATCGGATGCCCGTATGGGCGGATGTTCCCTCCCGGTTGTGATCAACTCCGGCAGCGGGAATCAGGGAATGACGGTATCTCTTCCGGTTATTGAATTTGCAAGAGAACTGAAAGTATCCGAAGAGAAGCTGTACCGTGCCCTGGTAGTCAGCAATCTGATTGCAATTCACCAGAAGAAGTATATCGGAAGCCTTTCCGCCTACTGCGGCGCTGTCAGCGCGGCCTGCGGCGCGGGTGCTGCAATTACTTATCTGTACGGAGGAGACTATGAAGATATTTCCTTCACGATTGTAAATACCATTGCCAATGTAGGCGGAATTGTCTGTGACGGAGCCAAATCTTCCTGTGCAGCAAAAATCGCATCCGCGGTAGACGCGGCGATTATGGCGCATTTTATGGGAGTAAACCACAGAACTTTCCAGCCCGGAGAGGGAATTGTGCAGGAGGATGTGGAAGGCACCATCAAGAGTATGGGATATATCGGACGTGTCGGCATGAAAGATACCGATACAGAGATTCTGAATATTATGATCGACCGGGTTGATATCGATCAGGTTTGCTAGTGCAGCTGCTGTTCACCGGTACCGAACGCCAGACGAAAAAGAGAAGGAAAGATTCGCAAGTTGGCTTCTTTCCTTCTCTTTTTACACTTTTCGCTGGTATTCTTCTATTCTACTGCCTTGAATGCTTCGTCCAGATCTTCAATGATATCGTCGATGTTTTCAGTTCCGATGGAGAGACGGATCGTGTTTGGACGGATGCCCTGATCGAGAAGTTCTTCCTCGGTGCACTGGCTGTGGGTTGTCGTTGCCGGATGGATGACCAGGGATTTTACATCCGCCACATTGGCCAGCAAAGAAAACAGCTCCAGATTATCAATAAAGTCTTTTGCTTTCTGGGCATCGCCTTTGATCTCAAACGTGAAGATGGATCCGCCGCCGCCCGGGAAATACTTCGCATAGAGTTCTTTCTGTTTCGGATCGTCTGATACGGACGGATGATGTACCTTTTCAACCTGCGGATGATTGTTCAGATACTGTACCACTTTGAGTGCATTCTCCACATGACGCTCCACACGCAGGGACAGTGTCTCAAGACCCTGCAGGAAGAAGAATGCATGGAACGGAGAAAGGGTAGCGCCTGTATCGCGCAGGAGGATTGCGCGAACCTTGGTCACAAAAGCTGCTGCTCCCACTGCTTTTGTAAAGCTGATGCCATGATAGCTCGGGTTTGGCTCTGTCAGTGACGGGAATTTCCCGGAAGCTTCCCAGTCGAATTTACCGCTGTCCACGATCACGCCGCCAATCGTTGTTCCGTGGCCGCCGATGAATTTTGTTGCGGAATGTACCACGATATCTGCACCGTATTCAATCGGGCGAACCAGATACGGTGTTGCAAATGTATTATCCACTACCAGAGGAATTTTGTGCTCATGAGCAATCTTTGCAACTGCCTCGATATCCACCACATCCGAATTCGGATTTCCAAGGGTCTCGATAAAAATAGCTTTCGTATTTTCCTGAATGGCTGCGCGGATTTCATCCTCATTAAAAATATCCACAAACGTAGCGGAAATACCGTACTGCGGCAGGGTGTGCGCCAGAAGGTTATAGGAGCCTCCGTAAATATTTTTTGCAGATACGATATGATCCCCACTCTGTGCCAGATTGATCAGGGTATAGTTGATTGCTGCTGCTCCGGAAGCAACTGCCAGAGCTGCAACGCCGCCTTCCAGAGCTGCGATTCTCTGCTCAAATACATCCTCCGTCGGGTTCGTCAGACGTCCGTAGATATTGCCGGCATCCCGAAGTCCAAAGCGGTCTGCTGCGTGCTCAGAATTGTTGAATACGTAGGAGGAAGTCTGATAGATCGGCACGGCTCTTGCTCCGGTCACCGGATCCGGTTTCTCCTGTCCTACATGAAGCTGTAAGGTTTCAAATTTCAGGTTTCTCTCTGCTCTTGTTTTCTTGCTCATATATTTTATTCTCCTTATCATCCATTTTGTATTTGCCGCTGTATGGCAGTATTCAAAAGAGTGGTCTCTTTTTCGATCTGATCTTCTGTTTTATATTTTCTGACACGGTACGCTGCACATGACATCATATATCACGGTACGGCCGGTGAATCTGACTGCTCTCATATCTCATCCGCTCCGTTTCCTATCTTTTTTGTAATTCCTATCTGTTTACAAGGTTATTGTACTTAGAAACCCTGCTTTTGTCCAATACGAAAAACAAATGGTTAGTTATAGTTATTTCCTATAATCCTTTCACAAATACAAAAACGTAACGATTCACCAACCTTTCCGGTTCATCGAATCGTTACGTTCTGCTCTACAAAACATATTCCCGATATTTCTTTAACTCTTCCAGATACCGCGCACCCAGCGGGCTGATGGACATTCCTTTTCTGCTGATATAGCCAATCACCATACTTTCATCTGCTTTCAGCGGTACCGCAATATAATCACTTCCGTTCAGTTCCTCGCAGATGATTCCGGAGCATAGCGTATAACCGTTTAGCCCAACCATCAGATTCAGCATCGTTGCACGGTCATTAGCTTTGATGATTCTCTTGTACTCATAGGTGCTCAAAACTTCCTCTGCCAGAAAAAAGGAATTGCTGCTTCCCTGGTCAAAAGAGAGACACGGATATTCTGTCAGCTCATCCATCCCGATCTCCTCTTTTTTGGCGAGCGGATGTCCCTTCCACAGATACACATACGTGCCACAGGAAAACAGTTCATGGAACTCCAGATTATTCTCTTTCAGAAGTTTTGTCAGCACCTTATCGTTAAAATCATTGCGATACAGAATTCCCAGTTCACTGCGGAAATTTTTGACGTCCTGTATCACATCCCAGGTCCGGGTTTCATATACCGCAAATTCATATTCATCCATGCCAAACTGCTTCACCAGCTCCACAAATGCCTTGACCGCAAAACTGTAATGCTGCATGGATACACTGAATTTTTTCTTCTCTTTTTCTCTTAAAACGAAACGCTCCTCCAACAGACGGTATTGGTCCGCCACCTGCCGGGCATAACCCAGAAACTCCTCTCCTTCCGGTGTGAGCATGGTACCCCGGCTGGTTCTTCGGAAAATCTCCATACCGATTTCCTGTTCCAGATCACGGATCGCTGCAGACAGCGTCGGCTGAGAGATATAAAGCTCTCTTGCCGCCTCATTCATGGAATGGGAGTCCGCTGCCTGGATCACATAGCGAAGCTGCTGTAACGTCATAAAGTCCTCTCTTATCTCACAAACAATGGAGTGGAATAATAGCGGTCTCCATTATCCGGCAGCAGAACGACAATCGTCTTGCCTCTGTTTTCCTCTCTGCCCGCCAGTAAAATTCCGGCATACAGAGCTGCTCCCGAAGAAATACCCGTCAGGATCGCTTCTTTTTCCGCCAGATACTTACCGGTTGTAAATGCATCCTCATTTTCCACCTTAATAATCTCATCATAAATGTCGGTGTTCAAAGTATCCGGAACAAATCCGGCTCCGATTCCCTGAATCTTGTGCGGACCTGCTACACCTTCGGACAGAACCGGTGAAGTCGCCGGTTCAACAGCCACTACCTTTACCTCCGGTTTCTGTGCTTTTAAGTACTCACCGGTACCTGTGATGGTTCCTCCGGTGCCAACGCCTGCCACAAAAATATCCACCTGTCCGTCGGTATCCTCCCAGATCTCCGGTCCGGTTGTGCGTCTATGTGTCTCCGGGTTCGCCGGATTGACAAACTGTCCGGGGATAAAGCTGTTCGGAATCTCTTTTGCCAGCTCGTCCGCTTTGGCAATCGCTCCCTTCATGCCCTTTGCACCGTCCGTCAGCACCACTTCCGCACCGTAGGCTTTCAGAATGTTCCGGCGCTCCACACTCATCGTCTCAGGCATGGTCAGAATCATACGGTATCCTTTCACAGCCGCAACTGCCGCCAGGCCGATTCCGGTATTTCCGGAAGTAGGTTCAATAATCACGGAGCCTTCTTTTAAAATACCCTTTGCCTCCGCATCTTCGATCATAGCCTTTGCGATCCGATCCTTCACACTTCCCGCCGGATTAAAATACTCCAGCTTCACCAGAAGTCTTGCCGCCAGACCTTTCTCTGCCTCAATTTTCTTAAGTTCTACCAGCGGAGTACCGCCGACAAGGTCCAATACACTGCTATATACATTCGCCATCTCTATTCTCCTCCTGATCTTTTCATTTATTTCCTATTAACTTTGTATGTTTTATATGTTTATATTATACCTCTCATCCGCCCTTGTCAATAATTATTTTTCTTTTGCCTTTGACTTTGCTTTCTTTTTCGCTTTTACTTTGTGCTCCGAATAATACTGTTTTGCTTCTTCTGCTTCCTGTTCTTCCCTTTCTTTTCTATGACTTTCTGCCTCTGCAATCCGAACATCCGCTTCTTTCTTTTTCGCTTCGAAATCCTTGCGCTGCTGTGGATCCATCAGTAGTCTCTTGTAATATGCACTTGCCTGATAAAGAGCCTGTACAGGATTGTTGCCAAGGACACGGTCTTTTACTACCAGAACAGTTGTCGGGCCCTCTGCATATTTCAGGAAAAGACTGTCGTGTCCACAGCAGAGTCCCATCATAATGTTCAAGTCAACCCCCTGCTTTGCAAGAAGCTTTGCCTGAGCGATCGGATTGCACATAATAGCTCCGGTCTGACAGGTATATGCCTCATCAAGACCTACCGTCTCCGTTTTCTTCATAGCACCTACCTTACAGGCTGCCCCGTAGACTTCAAATCCGTTCAGTCGGAGAATTTTGGCAAGTATCTTGCTTTCCTGAATCAATCCGACGCAGGATGCTATGCCAAGTTTTTTTGCTCCGATTCTCTTTGCAAATTCCATCGTCTCTTCTACTCTGGTCAGCTGTTGATAAAATCCACCTTCCACTTCAGCAGAAGCAATCGAAATCCGACGATTAATCGGATCATGATACAGCTCTTCCAATTCTTCATACTCTTCTTTGCTAAGACCTGTTGTAAGACAAAAATCCGGATATGTTTTGTCCTGGCGCCCACAGTTAAACACACCACAGTCAATACAGCTGTGAGGACATCCCCCCGGAATTGCCTGCTTCTCGTTTTCACTTACTTTTTTACTGCTCATCTATCGATTCCTCCTATGATCTTTTCTCCAGTGCACGTTCTACACAATCCAACGCTCGAACCAGCTGGGATCTGGGACAGCCAAAATTGATTCGTACAAATCCCTCTCCGACACTTCCATAATCTCTTCCATCATTAAACCGTACCTTTGCATTTTCCTTAAAAAAGGCAAAAGGATCTTTAAGGCCTGTCTTTCGGCAATCAATCCATGCAAGATACGTTCCCTGATTATGTACAATTGAAAGTCCCTCTATCTTCTTGATTCGCTCTTCCAGATAATCTCGGTTTCCTCTAAGATATGAACGCAATTCTTCTTTCCATTCATTACAGGATCCGTTATATGCCGCATCCAGTGCCTCTATTGCAAGAACATTGGGCGTTGAAAACAGACCCAATGCCTGATCTTTGAACTTTCTCCGGAGTTCTGGATTCGGAATAATGGCAAACCCTGCGGGTAATGATGGAATATTAGCTATCTTCCCCGCGCTTGACAAAGTAATACTGTTTTGTTCTGCTTCCTTGTTGAGTGAGAAATACGGAATGTGTTTTCCTTCCAGTACCAGTTCACAATGAATTTCATCACATACCACCAGCAACTGATGCGTTTCTGCAAATGAAGCGGCCTGCTCTAGTTCCCCTCTCGTGTAAACACGGCCAACCGGATTATGCGGATTACAGAGCACAAGAACACCGATATCATCCGTCACTGTCTCTTCCAGCGCATCGAAGTCCATTTCATAAAACAAATTATTTTCTTTCATCGGAACTTCTGTCACATGGGTATGTGCCTCCTGAGATAGACGCCGGATATGAGAATACATCGGCGTGGAGTAGATCAGTCCTCCCCCTCCTACACGGCAGGCGAGGTTTGCTCCTGGCATCACACTTGGAATATATACAACCCAGTCCGGATCCACATCTACGTCATAAGTTTGCTTATAATGATTGACTATCGACGCGATCGCTTCTTTTATTCTTCCGCCGTATCCGAACGCACCATGGCTGAAACGTTTCTGCACTGCATCAAGAATTGGCTGTGCTGTCAGAAAGTCCATATCGGCAACCCACATTGGAAGGTAATCTCCTCCCTGACCATCCCACTTTGCACAATTGGTTCCCTTCCTGTTTATGATCTGATCAAAATTTGTACTCATTTCTACATCCTTTTTTCTGTATTGTCCTGAAATCATCTAAAATCCTGCGCTGATCGAACGCTTAAATGCAATAATTATCCTTTGGCAAAATACGCTGCAGAAATTCACGTGTTCTCTGATTTTTCGGCGAGAGAAGAATTTCTTTTGGTGTGCCTTCCTCTACCACCACCCCACCATCCATAAATACAATTCTGGATGCGATATCCTGAGCAAAACTGATTTCGTGTGTCACAACAATCATCGTTCTGCCTTCTTTAGCTACCTTTGCCATTACACGGAGTACTTCGCCTACAAGCTCCGGATCCAGTGCTGAAGTCGGTTCATCAAACAGAATCACATCCGGATCCATGGCAAGTGCCCTTGCAATTCCCACTCTCTGCTGCTGTCCTCCGGAAAGTTTTGAAGGATATGTGTCCGCCTTATCCTCCAGCCCGACTTCCTTGAGCAGATCTTTTCCTTTCTTTTCCGCTTCCGCTTTACTAAGACCTTTTACCAGAATCAGGCCTTCTGTGACATTTTCCAACGCTGTCTTATTCTTAAACAGGTTGTAGTGTTGAAATACCATAGCACTTTTCCTGCGAATCTCCGTAATCTGCTTCGCGGAAGCATGCTTCGCATCCAACGTTAGATCACCAATCGTAATCTTTCCGGAATCTGCTGGTTCCAGAAAATTGATACTGCGCAGAAGTGTGGTCTTTCCGGAACCGGAGGGTCCAAGAATTACCACTACTTCTCCCTTCTTCACTTCAATGCTGACATCTTTTAGAACTTCATTTTTCCCAAAAGATTTTTTTATATGTTCCAGCTTTATCATAATGTGATTCCCTTTCTCCCGGATTCATTCTGCTTCATTTCTCAGGCAGCCGAACTGTGCCATACATTTCTTCTGTTAAACCAGTCAAACAATCGCTCCAGCAAGATCGTAAGCCCCCAGTATATAATCGCTTCTGCAAAATACGCTTCCAGATTGTTAGAATACAACGTAGCCTTAATCCTGCCCGCCTGCACAATATCCATAACACCGACATATCCGATCAGAGAAGTGGCTCGCAACATCGTAATATACTGATTTCCCAACATAGGAAGTGCTACCGGAACAGCCTGGGGCAAAATGTACCGCCAAAATACAGTTCCCGGTTTTATCCCAAGGGAAAGACCTGCTTCCTTTTGACCTTTGTCCACAGAGTTAAGTGCAGATTTTACAGTATTTGACAAAAACGCTGCACTTGAAAGAGATAATGCCAAAATTGCCAAAAATAAAGGAGGAACTGCGCTGGCATTTTCTTCCCATCCCAGGCGGTCAGCCAATACACTAAACCCACCCCTAACAAAATAATAAACCAAAAGCAAAAGCAGAATCGACGGAATTCCACGTACAATCAATACATAAGCATTTCCTAAGGCCTTCAGAACCCGCACCTTTGAATCCCGAAGCAGCGTCAGGAGAATTCCAAAGGCAAGACCGATCACTATCGATGCAGTTGCCGTAAAAAAGCAAACAGGGACATAGGTAAGACACGCTTGAAAAATATCCGCCATTGCCTCAGGATCAAAAAAATAACCGCCGCTCAATGATTTTTCCTCCTGTTCTTATGTGTATCGATTTGCTCTCACAGAAATCGCTTCAAATGCTCTTTCCAAAATCAGAGAAAGCATAAAATAAATCAATGTAACATCCACGTACCCTTCCAGCGGATGGAACGTGTCAATCGACGCAAGATTGACCGCTCCCATTAGATCTACTATACCGACCAGACAAGCGAGAGATGTGTTTTTTAAGATATTTATTAAAATATTTCCAAATTCCGGAAGTGCAATTCGAATCGCCTGAGGAAATACAATCCGGCGAAATGCCTGGCCTCTTGTCAATCCAATCGCATAGGCTGCCTCCGTCTGTCCTTTGTCAACTCCAGATACAGCCCCGCGAAACATTTCTGCAAAAAACGCAGAATTCATAACGGAATAAGCAACCGTCACATAGACAAACAAATCCATACGATTAATATTGAAATGAAAGAGTGTCATACACAGTTCCTGAAACAAAAACGGAATTGCAAAAAATATCATTAACAAAAGCACATTTGGAGGAGTTGCCCGAAGAAAAGATGTCAGCACAATGGCAATCTGCTCCAATACCGGCAGGTGATAAATCCTGACAAGGGCCAGTATTAGTCCGATCAGAATACCAAACACTGCTGAAACCAGAGCAATCTTCAGGGTTGTCGGCAGGTATTGTATAATTTTGGGAAAATATTCCACACACAGTTCAAAACGGAAAAAATCCATAAATAATACACCTTCCTGATTTTACTTCTCCTTGAATTCGTCTACCGTATAATCTTCGCCGTACCATTCAATGGAAAGCTCGGAGAGTTTTCCCTCTTTCCGCAGTTGAGCAAGTGCTTCGTCTACGCGATCACGGAGGGTTGTCTCATCCAGATTAAAAAGGATGTAGCAGTCCGAAGCCATAATGGTATCACCCACTGTAGTAAACTCAGATCCGTAGTTTTGGTTAATACGATCTACGTTTCTCTGAACCATTGTACAGGCTTCCAATTCTCCATTCTGGAACATTGGGATTGCTACAGAATACCCACCGGTTACATAGATCAGCTCCACCTGTGCATCCGGATGCTCTGCATTATAAGTCTGCCAGAAATAATCATCTGAACCGCCTGCTGCTTTTACCCAGATTTTAGTACCCTCCTTCAGATCATCCAATGACTGAATGGCG
Organism: Fusicatenibacter sp.; assembly: GCA_022766945.1. Classification (GTDB taxonomy): domain Bacteria; phylum Bacillota; class Clostridia; order Lachnospirales; family Lachnospiraceae; genus Fusicatenibacter. The sequence continues at coordinate 86,718 of JALEOU010000069.1, forward strand.
CTGTCTGCACCGTAGACAGTAAGATTCTGAGAATAAGTCAAATAATACTCATTTGTAAATAAATATTTTTTGCGGCGTTCCTCATTTTCTTCCCATCTCTGAAGAGAAGCATCAATTTTATCCGTCTCCAATGCAAGAAGCGCATCTGTGCTGGAGATGGTTGTGTATTCAAACTCATATTCCGGCAGCAATTCATCAATGGCCTTCAGCATTTCCGGTTCGAATCCGGTATATTCTCCGTTTTCTCCAATATAAGAATCCGGATTGGAATCGGAATTTACGGAAATCAGAATCTTTCTCGGATTCTCAGCAGTTGGAGCATTCAAATCAGAGGCAGAAGAGGCACTGGAAGATGCGGCTTCTTCTTTCGTCTCCCGTGATCCGGAAGAAGAAGCGGTATTAGTGGAAGAACCGCATCCGGCAAAACCAGAGGTTGTCACAACAACTGCAAGAATCAGTGCAAATTTATAAGAATATTTTTTCATCGTTATTTACCTCGTTTCATTTATATATTTATTCTCTTAAGTATCAGAAGTTCGATGAACAGGCACACATGACAAAACCTGACCGCCACGGACAGTGCATGCGGTTTTCACACATTCGTCCACACATCTTGTTTCGTAAGATCCTTCCTGACTTCATAGACATCTTTCTCCTTTACCTCCTTTAATCAGCATCTCTTTCATCCTTTCGGTACGTTTCCTGCTGAATATGCCCTGAATTTTAACCTACTTTTCATAGTATGTCAATAGGATACAAAAACATGGTTATTCGTTTTTCCTTGAACCAGTTTAAAAATTATTTAAGCCACCCCGCCAGCACCATGCTGACCGCGATTCCCGATATCGTGGACAGCAATGCCCCCGCAAGGGTATAGCGTGTCTTTGTCACTTTCGCCGCTGCAAAATAGACAGACATAGTATAGAAAATCGTTTCCGTACAGCACATCATGACAGAGGCAGACAGGCCGATATAGGAATCCGTTCCATATTCTTTGTAAATATCCAGCAAAAGACCCGTCGCTGCACTGCTGGAAAACATCCGGATAATAGAAAGAGGTACCAGTGCCGAAGGAAATCCGACAGGGGAGAGCAGTTTTCCCAGAATCTGCGACAGAAAATCCAGAAAACCGGAAGAGCGCAGCACCCCCACCGCTACCATAAGGCCGATCAGGCTTGGCAATATCGCGGCAATTGTCCGCAGTCCATCTTTTGCTCCCGTAATAAAATCATCAAACACACTGCATTTCATCAACAGTGCGAACCCCACAATGGAAAAGATCGTCAGTGGTATCATCAGATCAGACAGAACCGATAGTATGCGCATGGAACTGCTCCTTTTCTTGAAAAGATTCAGAAAGCCTCCGCGGAAAAAGACTTCTCCAAAACAGGTTCTGTTTCTTTGAAGCTTCTGCCGCGGAGGCTTTTCACCCCGCTACTATATCTATTCTGATTTTTGTACTGTTAGAACGGATCTGACGTTCCCGCGAAATGGGAACTTTTCCCAAGATTCTGTCTGTATCAGACGGGAGAAACCGCAAACAGACGGGCCATATACGTTTCCGGGAACCGGAGTACCAGATCACCGCTTTCCTCCTCGTATCGGAACACTTCTCCGCCATTTTCCGGATAAATACAGGAAACTTTTAGCTGTTTTCCCGGATAAGCACTCTGCAGCGGTACCCGGAAGGTGTCTTCTCCGCCTCTTCTCCAGACGGCCAGATAAATTTTACCGGAAGGGACACGAATTCCTGCCGCCAGATGCGTATCCTCATTGTCTGCAAGTCCCAGCGGCCAGAAGGGTACGCCTTCTTTGAGATCCTGCCGGATCGTCTTATAGCAGTCGATCCCTTCTTTTACCAGATCAAAGCGCTCTTTGGAAATTTCCGCCAGATGACCGCTCTGATGGATCCGAAGCAGCATTGCGTTGACCATATTGAAAATAACCTCTTCTTTTGTACCGTCCCGCAGAGGATACGACCAGATGGCCGCCTGCTCCGGTGTCACACCTGCTGCTGCGTTCGCCGCAATCGTTGCGTAATAGCGATAATCTTCCTGATCGCTGGTGGACTGGATACTGTTTCTCGCAAGCATTGCATAGTCCATCCGAAGGCCGCCGCTGGAACAGTTCTCAATCACCAGGTCCGGATATTTCCGGTAAATGCCATCCAGCCATGCCAGATAAGCTCTCTCATGCTGCAGCAATCCGTCCCCGACGCTGTCCGCATCTACTTCCGTGCCGATCCCTGGTTCAATGTTATAATCCATCTTGATATAACCCACACCGTACTCCCGTACGACCCGGTCAATCACTTCCGTCACATGTTCAATCACCAGCGGGTGCCGGAAATCCAACTGATACCGGCTCCTGTCATACACCCGTCTGCCATGGCGGAGGAAAAAGCATTCATCCGGCAGGATTTCTGCTTTTTTACAGTAGATTCCCATCACTTCCAGCTCCAGCCACACACCTGGCACCATCCCTTTGGAGCGGATATAGTCTGTCACTTCCGAAACACCGTTGGGGAAGCGCTTTCTGCTCTCCTTCCATTCTCCGACGCTGTCCCACCAGTTTCCGTCAGCATACCATCCGGCATCAATGACAAAATACTCACAGCCGGCTTTTGCGGCCGCATCAATCAACGGCAATTCCTTTTCTGTTGTGGGATCTCCGAACAGGCAGTTCATATAATCATTGAAAATAACCGGAAGTTTTTCATTATCCTGATTTGGACGGCGGATTCGTCTCCGGTAGTTGGTAAGAATCCCGATTGCCTCCTCAAAATCGTCATGGCATACACCCACTGCAGCTGGAACGGTTGTAAAGCTCTCACCAGGCTTTAAATTTTTAAACCAGTGAGACTGTGTCTCCGTAGGACCGCTGACCGCAAGATAAAAATGTCCGTTCTGATCTCCGATCTCATAATGCCAGGAACCACTGTGCTCGATCTGGAAGAAAAGACCGGTATCTGCCGCAGAATTTCCGATATAGCCAAGCGGCAGGTATTCCTTGGCGGACCAGTTTCCGGTATTGGTCACTTCGATGGTCTTGGAGGTTCTCTGATAACACTTTGTCTGACTCTGTCCCATGCCAAGATCCGCAAACCGGTATTTTTTCAGTGTCAGTTCCTTCTGCCATCCGTTATGAGGAATCACCACCGTCATCTTCTCGTCCGAGCTGACATAAGACGGATCATTTTGACGGTGCTCTTTTTCGATTCCGGTGTAGCTGAAGGTCGAGATATACTCCAGAGTTTGTTCTTCCTGTCCATCATTGAAAACGGTGTGATACATCCGGACGATGGGCAGCCCGTCATAGAACTGCAGAACGCTCTCCACTCTCGCTCCGGTAACCTCATCCTTCTGGGTGATCACCAAACGGTCTCCCTCGGCGGTGCGTTCCTCGCGAATATCCGAATACTTCAGCAGATAACCGGGGGCTGTCGCAATGTATTTGTTTCCGTGTTTTTCATACGGGCGGTTATACCCGGAAAAATTCACCTGTACCAGCTGAAATGCTTCCCGAATAAAATTTTCTCTCCAGTGTTTCTCCTCTTCTTTCCACTCCCCGCAGGGCTTTCTGCACAAATTTTCCCGGTCAAATTCCGCATTCGAAAAGTGGAAAAGCTTCAGTTCTCCATCCGCAGTTACCCCAAAAACAAGATGAATTCCGTTCACGCAATAAGAATAGAGTGTTGCAGGAATCGGAGTTGTGATTTGTTCTACGTGTTTCTCCATAAAAACCTCCCAAGTTGTGTCGTAAAACAGCATGACCCAAATCCGATCATACTTTTATCTCAACTATAATACACAAACAAAAGTCCGTCAATTCTTTCCCGGGCAAGTCCCGGCTGTTTTGCCATTGCCCGGACAGTAGGCTCTGACCTTTTGCATACAGAACGGCAATTCCAGTCCGTTTTCCTCCAGAAGCTCTCTGTCGGAAAGGATCTCCATCGCATCCCCGTCGCGGATGATCTCTCCGTTTGACAACAGGATAACTCTGCTGCAGGTTTCCAGAATCATGTCCAGATCATGAGACGCTATGATCTTCAGATGTTCAAATTCATTCAAAATATGAATCAGATTTCTTCGATTGCCCGGATCCAAAGCAATCGATGGCTCGTCCATCAGAATGATATCCGGGGTCATGGCGAGAATCGTGGCAATGGATGCCATTTTCTTCTCTCCGCCGGACATCTTGTAAATATGTTTGTCCTTCAGATGTTCGATATGAATCATTTCCAGCGCCCGGTGAACCCGTTTCTCCACTTCCGCCTCCGAAAGGCCATAATTTCTCGGTGCAAAGGCGACATCGTCATAGACAGTGGACATAAAAAGCTGGCTGTCGGAATCCTGAAAGACATATCCGATCTTCTCCCGGATCTTCGGCAGCATCTCTTTTACTACCGGCATCTCCTCCACACGGATGCTGCCCTCGTAATCCAGATTCAGTCCCACCAGAAGTTTAAGCAGCGTAGACTTTCCCACACCGTTCGCACCGATCAGTCCGATACTGTCATTTTCATGAGCGGTAAAGGAAATATCTTTGAGAATCGGGATTGATTTCTCATAGCTATAGCTGACATGCTCCAAATTGATATGTATATGACTCATTTTTCTTTCGCACCTTTCCCTGATTATCCCAGTCTTACAAATTTCAACACCCCGAAAATGGCCAGCCACAAAATCAGATATGCATAGTCCTTTCCTTTGCAGGGTTCTTTTGCCGCGTAGTAAAATTCTCCGCGGTAACCCCGCAGAGTCATGCTTTCATATACCTCATTTGCCCGATCCATGCTTCGAAGCAGAAGCTGGCCTGCAAGACTTCCCCAGACTTTAAAGTGAATCCCCTTCTGGTTTGGCGCCCGCAGGGAATAAGCCTGCATGATCCGGTTTGCTTCCTCCAGAAGGACACTGACATACCGATACGTCAGCAAAATCTGTGTTACCAGAATCGCCGGTACATGGATCAGCCGCAGGGCATAACAGATCTTTTCAATGGACGTGGTGGCTATCAGAAGATACGCCGCCAGCACACTGTAGATTCCTTTGATCATCAGGGTCAGCATGGAAATCATACCGCCTGTGATCATCACAGATCCAATCTGCAGGCATGGCTCACGATCAAAAAAAGGATTAAACAGTCCCATAAAACAAACCAGCGGCAGTACAATCCGAAGCCGCCGCAGGCTGTCCCGAAAAGAAATATCACCAAGGATAAAAACAACGATCAGATAGATTCCCATACGCAGAAGCCCTGTCAGATCGTATTTGGAAAAGGATACGGTAATCGCAATAAAAGAAAGTGTTAAAACAAGTTTAACCAGTGGGTGAATATGATTCACCCACTGGTCCCGTTCTGCAATCGTATCCATATGATGTATCTCATACAATGCGTTGCTCAATTTACTCATTTTTTATTTTTTACTCTTTCTGAAGAATTTAAACGCGTAGCAGGCTCCCATACAGACAACCAGCACAATCGCAGATCCAACTACACCGGAAAAAGAAGTTCCGACTGCAGATTCTGAATTCTTGAATGCGTAATCCGGAAGCAGCGCTGTCTTTTCCTGGATATTTTCAGCCGCCGCATAAGCGCTGTTTTCTCCCGCTTCAATCTCTGTTGAACCGGTGATCTTCTCAATCGACCACTCCAGTCCGTCCGGGTGAGAAGAAGCAAACAATGAAAGTCCTCCGCTGATCAAAAGTGCCGCTACTGCCAGAATCACAATTGCGTTCTTGTACGTCACCTTACTGTCAGACTTTTCAACTCCTCCCTGCAGCATCTCGGGTCTTGTCTGATAGACAAAGATCAGAACTGCTGCGGTAATCAGGCCTTCCACAAAACCGATCGCCAGATGAATCGGCTGCATTGTGCTCACAAACACACCAAACGGAAGATCTGTGATACCGGAAAGAAGTGTTTCAATCGTCACACTGAAGGCACCCAGCTGCAGTGTAACCATACATCCCAGAATTGATGCTCCGATAATCTTTCCTCTGGACATCCCTTTCTTCATAATTGGATTCCAGATCAGGAAGTATCCAAGGAAACATCCATAGAAAGCCATATTCCAGATGTTGCATCCCAGCGCCAGCAATCCTCCATCCGCAAAAAGCAGACACTGAATCAGCAGCACACCGATCATCGTCAGAAATGCAGCATAAGGTCCAAGCAGCGCAGTCAGAAGCATACCTCCGCAGAGATGTCCGCTGGATCCGGTTCCCGGAATAGTAAAGTTGATCATCTGCGTAGCAAACACAAATGCACCCATCACTCCCATCACCGGAATTTTCTTCGGATCACTTTCCAGACGTACCTTTTTGACTGAATATCCTGCAGTTACTCCTGAACAGACATACATCGTTGCCGCCACTGCAGGTGCGATTAATGCATCCGCCATATGCATAACGAATCGCCTCCCCCTCAATTTTTTCTGTAAGTATACCATCCGGCATTTCCTCTCACAAGCCCCCCGGGGGGATAATTAATTACCTATTTTTTCATTTTTTTATTTATTTTTTTTGGCTATTTTTTTATCCCCCCAGGAGGCTTGCGGGTCTGATATGCAAAGCTTAAAATAAAGACAACGAAGCCGTAAGGCGCGTTGTTCTATGTTCTTTGTGTTTCCGCTTTCGCAAAGTGCATAAAACCATGCCTCCGGGTCTGAAATTCCTCCGCAGCAAAGCCGGATCCGGTGTGACTTATCAAAAAAAACAAGAAGAGATGCCATCAGCAGATTATTCCTTGTCTGCTGATGGCATTTTTTCAATCAATAAAATCCATTCTCATCCAGTTCCCATGCATACTCCAGTTCCGCAGCAATTCGTTCTGCCACACCGGTATCGATAATATCAGCCACCAGACCTAATGTCATATCCAGTGACATAAGAGCATTTTTACAGGAATAAAATTTCCCGTCAGCCGCCCAGCCGACATCATCAATCCAGTTCACCGCAGCAGTAAACATCTGTTTCCAGTTGCTGTCGCCGGAATAACAGGCAACATTTCTGTGATAGAGCAATCCTGTCTGAGCCAGCATACCCGATGCGTTTCCCACCATAAGGCAGGCATCCGCGCGGGAAATACATCTCTTCAGAGCTGCAATATATTTTTCATCATGGTGAATCAGACGCCTCGCTCCTCTGCCGCCCGGCAAAACAAATATTCCATCCGTCTCTTCCGGAACAAGGGGTTCCGTCCACACTTTCAGCCCCTGTGTACTGTTCATAATATCTCCGGAAACAGACAGGTAATTCAGATGAAACTCTCCCGGAAGCTTTCCAAACACAGATGCTGGTCCTGTCAGACTCGTCAGATCAAAATCATCATACAAAAGAAAATTAACATTCACTGCCGCTTTCCTCCGCCTCATAAAATTCCGGCTGTCCGGCCCTCCCGGACGGCCCTTCAGTCAAACCTACAGACAGTATACTGAATATCTTCTTTCTGTGCAAGCACTGTTTCACTCCACACTCTTGAGTGATTCGATCATATCGATCTTCTTCAGCCGATAATACATCATAAAATTCACAAACAGCGCAAATGCCAGTGTGATCAGAGCGCTCCAGAGATAGCTTCTCGGAAAGATCATCCGGCCGAACATCATCATCTCTACCTCAACCGACTGTATCACATACTGATGCAGAAAAGATCCGATGCCCATACCGGCAACAATTCCAATCAGTGTCAAAACCATATTTTCCCGGTAAACATAAGACGCCACTTCCTTGTCATAGAATCCCAGTACCTTTAAGGTCGCCAGCTCTCTCTGCCGCTCCGTGATGTTGATGTTATTCAGATTATACAGAACCACAAAGGCAAGCAATCCGGCCGAAATAATCAGCACGCAGATGACAATATCCAGCGAACGCAGCATATCTTCAATTTCCTGAATCAGATCCGTCGTAAAGGAAATTCCTGCTACACAGTCATAGCTCATGACCATTTCTCCCAGCGCTTTCTCATTTTCCTCTGAGGTATCCTCATAGCGCAGCAGCAGCTGATTGTATTCCGGCAGTTCCCCGAACAGTTCCTGATACGTTTCCGTACTGATGTACAGGAAATGACGCACATAGTTTTCCACAATAACCGTGATGGTTACTTCCACAATCTCATGGTCTCCCATCTTGATCTGCAGTACATCTCCCGCCTCGATTCCGAGAAGATCCGCTGTTTTCTCACTGATTGCCGCTCCCTGTTCCGGAAACTCGTATTTTTCCCCTGTCGTACGGTTCCGAAAATCATAGAAATCCTTAAAATTTGTGAGCTCTTTTGGCACTTCCAGTACTGCCTGTAATGTCCGTTTTGGGGAAATCAGATCTATGTTCTGGCAATACATTTCCAGCATCTGCTCCATACCCGGATAACCGGACAATTCTTCCTGGAGCGCTTTCTTCTCTGCTTCATCCACAGAGCCAAGCACTGCATTTGCCTGATAAGTAAACAGGTTCACAAACTGGTTTTTCGCAATCGCTGTGATAGAATCCTGCAGACCAAAGCCTACCACAATCAGACCCATACAGCCGCCGATTCCGATAACCGTCATGAAGAAGCGCTTCTTGTATCGGATCAGATTGCGCACGGTAGATTTCTGCGTGAAATTCAGATGACGCCACAGGATTCTGATCCTCTCAAGGAAAATCCGTTTGCCGTTTTTTGGCGCCTCCGGGCGCATCAGTTCCGCAGGTCTCGCGGACAGCTCATGGTAACACGCAGCAAGAGTTGCAATTCCCGTGCATGCCGCACTCGCAAGAATCGCCATGCCGCCCTGATACCAGTCCAGGGGCGTCATATAATAAGGCAGTCCTGTGTACAGCATGCCATACGCATTCATGATCACCCAGGGAAGAATCTTCTCTCCGATGATCACACCGACCACCGCTCCGGAGATCGTGGAAAGCATGGCGTAGGCAAAATACTTCATGGCAATCACAGAATCCGAATATCCCAGCGCCTTCAGCGTTCCGATCTGCTGACGCTGCTCCTCGATCATACGGGTCATGGTCGTCAGACTCACAAGAGCTGCTACCAGAAAGAAAATCAGCGGAAACAGTTTTCCGATATTGGCAATTCTGCCCGCATCATCCCCAAAATTTTTCGTTGAACTGATCTGCGTCCGATCCCACACATACCAGGTGGGGACCTCCAGCTCTGAGAGTTCTTTTTCGCCATCTGCAATCTTCTCTTTTGCCTCTTCCAGTTCCGGCAGAGCCTCGGCGCGGGCTTCCTCATATTCTTTCCAGCCATCCGCAAGCTCCTGCTCTTTTTGGGCAAGCTCTTCTTTTGCATCACTTAAGGAGACTCTTCCTTCTTCCAGGGTCTTTTTTGCATCCGCAAGCTGCTCCTGCCCGTCAAGAAGTGTCTGCTTTGCATCCGCAAGCTGTGTCTCTCCGTCTGTCACCTGTACTTTCGCCAGGGACAGCTGCTCTCTGCCTTCTGTGATTGTCTTCTGATAAGCAGCGATTTGTTGCTCTCCTGCCTGAATCTGAGCACGGGCATCTGACAATTGCTGTTCTCCATCCGCAAACTGTGCCTGGTATGCTTCGATTTGTTTCCATCCGTCTGCAATCCGGACACGGGCATCCGCGATCTGCTGTTCCCCTTCCGCAAGCTGCTGCCTCGCAGCATCCAGTTCAGTCTCACCGGCAGCAAGCTCCTGCCATCCCTGTTCCAATGCCGCCTCTCCTTCGGCGATCTGTTGTTCCGCTGCGAGGAGCTCTTCTTCTGCCGCTGCAAGAAGCTGTTTCTGACTTTCGAGTTCCTGCTCAGCCGCAAGAAGCTGTTCCTCCTGACCTGAGAGTTCCTCTTCTGCCGCACTAAGCTGCTCTTCCGCAGCCAGAACACGCTCCTCCAGCTGTTTTACCAGCATACTGTCTTCCCCGAGAATCGCTTTCATCTGTTCCAGTTCTTCTCTGGCTGATACCACTTCCTGTTTTTTTGATTCCAGTTCCGCCTTTCCCTGCTCCAGCTGGCTTCTCGCATCCTGCAATTCCTGCTCACCCTGTGACAGCTGTTCTTTTGCGGATGCCAGCTCGGCCTGCTTTTCCTCCAGCTCTACTTTTCCGGCTGAAAGTTCCTGCTCCTTTGCCTCCAGTTCGGCTCTCCCCGCATCCAGCTCGGCCTGCTTTTCCTCCAGAAGCGCCTGATTTTCCTTCAGCTCTGCTTCTTTTTCGTTCAGAAGCTGTTCCTGCTCTGCAAGCTGTGCACTCTGCTCATATAACTGCGCTTTTCCGGATTCCAGCTCGACCTCTTTTTCTTCTAATTCCGCCTTCCCTTTTTTCAGCTCTTTTGCCTGTGCGTCCAGTTCCTTCTGCCCGCTTTCCAGCTCCGCTTCCTTTTCCAGAAGCAGCGCTTTGGATGACTGCAGCTCATCCTCTTTTTCCAGAAGCTCGGACCAGCCATCTTCCAGCTCTTTCTCATTCTGGTTGATCGTTACAGCACCGTCCTCTATTTCCTGTTCTTTCCCGGCGATCGTTTCATTTGCCTCGCGGATCTGTCTGTCTCCATCCTTTAATTCCGCCTCTGCGTCAATAAGCTCCTGTTCTCCATCGGCAACCTCTTTTTTCGCATCTTCCAGTTCCTGAGAACCTTCTTCATACAAATGGTCATAACGCCGCTGGCATGCCGCCTCTGCCAGAGCTTCCACCGCGCTGCAGACCTGATCTACTCTGTCCTGATACTCATCGCCATAGCTTTCCATTTCCTTTGTACCTTCTGCCTGGACGTAAATCTCCGTATAATAGTCGGCAGTAAACACTTCCGGCATCAAAAGTACAAAGCTGTCAATTCCACCGTCTCCAATGGATCCGGTTCCTCTGGAAAGATCCATATAATAGGGCAGGGTCGCTGTGCCTGTAATCGTAAAACTTACTCTCTCCAGGGAATCCTCCAGCGGGTCCTCCGTCCCGGAGGTAAAGGTAATCTCATCGCCAATCCCACACCCTGAATTTTCCAGGAATTTGACGTCCACCAGGCACTCTTTTTCGTTCTCCGGCATCCTTCCCTCAAGAACTCTCGGCAGATTCATTTCCTCTCCGATGGCGATCAGCTTTACGACCTGTTCTGTCTCATTGATCTTATGCAGAACCTCCAGGGTTTTCCCCCCGGCAACTTTCTCCACACCGTCCACCTGTTCCAGATCCTCCAGATCCTCATCCACAAGTCCCAGCGTACTGATCACCCGCACATCCATCAGATTCACTTCATCATAATAGGTATCTGCAGAAAGTTCCATATCTCCCCGGGTGGCACGGATTCCGGAAAAGAATGCGGCTCCCAGAAGCACAATAAAAAATACGGAAATAAACCTACCCTTATTCTTCGTAATTTCCCGAATAAAATCTTTTCGAAATGCTTTCACGCCCGCTCACCTACCATTCTATCTCTTCCACCGGAGTAGGATGAGCATTGACCCGAACGTTGGCCACTTTGCCGCTGCGTATCTGTATCACTCGATCCGCCATCGGTGTCAGCGCCGAATTATGTGTAATGACAATCACCGTCATCCCTTTCTGACGACAGGTATCCTGCAGAAGTCCCAGAATCGCCTTTCCTGTCACATAGTCCAGCGCTCCTGTCGGTTCATCACAGAGCAGCAGCTTTGGATTCTTCGCAAGCGCCCGGGCAATCGCCACTCTCTGCTGTTCTCCTCCGGAAAGCTGTGCCGGAAAATTGTCCATTCGTTCTTTGAGTCCCACTTCCTCCAGCACCGTTCTGGCATCCAGCGGATTCTCACAGATCTGCAGCGCTAACTCCACATTCTCCAGTGCTGTCAGATTCTGCATCAGATTATAAAACTGAAAGACAAATCCGATGTCTTCTCTTCGGTAGCGGATCAGCTTTTTGCCCCGATATCCGCTGACCTCTTCCCCGTCTACGAAAACCTGTCCGGAGGTCGCCGTATCCATGCCTCCGAGAATATTCAATACTGTTGTCTTTCCCGCACCGCTTGGTCCCACAACAATCACAAATTCTCCCTTTTCTGCCTCAAAACTGATTCCATCGGCAGCTTTGATGGTCACTTCTCCCATCTGATAAACTTTCGTCACGTCCTTTAATACTACATAGCCCGCCATCCCGTTCATCCTCCTGCAGTTTTATCCTTTGTTTTCAAATCCCCCTGCATTCTTTCTTCAAGTTTATCACAGCATTTTTATTTTCTCTATATTTTGACACGAATTTATAAATGCTTTATACTTAGGCTGTTGCTGTGGTGATTTTGGGAGGATACTGTTATGAAACTGATTTTTATTCGTCATGGGGAACCTGATTATTCGATTGATTCTCTGACTCCAAAAGGATGGCGCGAGGCTGAACTTCTGTCGCACAGAACTGCCCGCTGGGATGTCACTGATTTTTTCTGTTCCCCTCTTGGACGCGCGAGGGATACTGCTTCTTTTACTCTGAAAAATGCCGGGAGAGAGGCGACGATTCTGCCCTGGCTGCGGGAATTTGATGCGCCGGTGGATGACCCGGAGACCGGAAAGAAGCGAATCCCCTGGGATCTGATGCCGGACTTTCTGGATGCGCACCCGGATCTGTTCGATCTGCATAAGTGGTATCAGGATCCTTTTATGATGACAGGGGATATGGAGAACAATTATCGTTTTGTCACGGATGGCATGGATGAGCTGCTGAAGAATTATGGCTATCTGCGGGACGGTTATCGCTATCATGCGGCACCGGATGCCAAAAGGGACGCGGTGGTTGTCTGCTTTTGCCATCTGGGAGTTACCTGTGTCATTTTATCCCATCTGCTGAACATGACACCGGTTCAGTTGTGGCATGGTTTTTTCCTTGCTCCCACTTCTGTGACCGTGATCGGCACCGAGGAGAGAAAACCGGGGGAAGTCTATTTTCGCTGTGAAACGGCAGGAGATATCTCTCATCTGCGCTATGCGGCGGAGCCAATCTCCTATTACGGTTCCTTCACCGAACCGTTTCAGTACTAAAGCTCTTTTGTCAAAAAGCCCCGGACAGGATTTCTTTCCTCCTGTCCGGGGTTTTTTTATTTCTCGTATGCCTTAACAATTTCCGACATATACATGAAGTGATAATCCTTCTGTGGATACCATTTCTCGATTTCCTCTGTTCCAAGGAAACACGCTTCCTTCATTTCCTGCACATACAGCTTTTTGCATACCAGTACCAGGGATGCTTCCTCAAATGTAGGCTGTCCATCCACTTCGGTCAGATGCAATCCGGCCTTTTCTATCTTGTCCGGCTCATCCCGTCCGGACACGCGTCCCACATATCCCATGGCTTTCTTCTGCTCTCCGTCAAAAAAGGACAGGGTGAAGGTATCGCCGGCATCCACAAACTCCCGTGTATAGCGCTGTGGGCGGATATAGCACGTAGCAATATTTTTTCCCCACATGATTCCGACGCCTCCCCAGGAAGCCGTCATCGTGTTCACCTGATCCCCTTTTCTCGCAGTGATCAGCATCCACTCATCGCCTATCATGGAAAACGGATTTTTTGTCAGATCTTTTACATTGATTTCCTTCATGTCTTTCTCCTCTTACATTTTCATTCTCATATAAGGTTACTGTTCAGATCGCACACGAAACAGCTGTACAAAAATAGAATCTCGTAAGCAGATCCTTGAAAAGCGCCGGCACTCAAAAAGGTCCACTGGATACGATACTCGTCAGTTCGCTGCGAAAAAATCCTCTTCCATCAGATTTTCCAGCAGTTCCGCAAACAGGGTATTGGCCCACGCAAACCATGGACGCGTAAACTGTTCCGGCGCATTCGGGTCAAACGACTCATGCATATAGTTTGTTCCGCCGTGGGTATTGGAAAGCATCTCCAGACAGTCCAGAATCTCCTGACGGTCGATGGAAGTCAGTGCCTGCATCACAATACCGATCGGCCAGATATACCCTTCCGGTGTGTGAGGACTTCCAACGCCTTTCGCCAGCTTTCCTTTGTAATAATATGGATTATCCGATGAAAGGATGAAGTTTCTGGTATTGCGGTACAGCGGATCTTTCGGACTGCAGTATCCAAGATACGGCATCGCCAGCAGACTTGGGGAATTCGCGTCATCCATCATCACATAGTTGCCGAATCCATCGGTCTCGTAGGCGTAAATCTTTCCGTATTTCGGATGATCCACAATCGCATAATCATCGATTCCATCGCGAATCTCATTTGCCAGGTTTTCACACCGAAGTGCCAGCGCCTCGTCCGCATAGCACTCGCGGCAGATCTCGGCAGCATCTGTCAGAGCCACTACCGCCATCATATTGGACGGAATCAGATAGCCGAAACGGCAGGTATCATCGGAAGGACGGAAGCCTGACCAGGTCATTCCCGTCACATTGACCGGACGTCCCAGTCCTCCTGCCGGAAGTGTATCAGACTTGATACAATGACTCCTGCGGAAGAAATAGTCCGACTGTTTGTGATCCTGCTCTGTCGTAAAGGTCTCCACGATCAGCTCCATCATTTTGTGGAAGGTTTCCGTAAAAATACGGTCGCATCCGACTGTTTTCCAGTAAGTGTATCCCAGATACAGCGGTGCGCACAGAGAATCCACCTCATATTTTCTCTCCCACACATAATCATTCTTCTTTGTCTCATCCTCGTAACCGCCGTTGGCTCCGTTGGGGCCTTCGTTAAACGCATTTGCATATGGGTCTGCACAGACCATCTCCGCCTGTTTTGCGATCACCCCTTCCAGAATCTTCTGCAGCTCTTTATCTTCCGGGGCAAACCGCACATAGGGTCTTACCTGTGCCGCGGAATCTCTCAGCCACATCGCCGGAATGTCACCTGTGATCACGAAATAGCTTCCGTCCTCCAGCTGCTTTACGGTTGTCTCCATCGTGTTCAGGAAACACTGTTTCGCCAGAGGTGCAAGGGATGGGTAGTGTTCGCTGTAATAATCCTCCAGTTTTTGCGCCCGAGTCAGTAATATATCGGGAATGTTCATAAGTTGTACCTCCTCCTGTTCGAAATCGCTACCCAGATTATACCAGAGAAATGAGGTATTGGCAACGGACATTAACGGTCCATGATCTTACAGAAAACAATCGCTACCGCCGTACTCACCGCGGTAGCTACGATCCCGGGTCCTACAATTGCTGCCGGATTTGCGCTGCCATACTGACTTCTGTAGGCAATCACATTTACCGGAATCAGCTGCAGCGAAGAGATATTCAGAATCAGAAAGGTACACATCTCGTTGCTCGCGGTTCCTCTTACGACTGCCCTCTTCTGGCGTTTTTTTGTACCGTACCCGTATGACGTGATTTCCTTTCCGGACACAGTTCCCTGCAGTGATCTGCTCCCGGTATGCCGCTCTTCCTCCAGAAGTGCCAGCTCCTCCATCGCCATCAGTCCCGGCGGTGTGGCAGCAGCCCCAAGCCCAAAGAAATTTGCAATCAGATTGACCGCGATACGCTCCAGTGCCGGGTGTCCTTCCGGTATATCCGGAAACAGAAAGCGAAGAAACGGACGGATCTTCCGTGTGATCCCTTCCAGTATCCCCGCTTTTCCTGCAACCTCCATCAATCCGGTCCACATCGCCGTGACGCCAAGCAGGCTGATCGCCAGCATCACTGCTTCCCGGGACGCATCAATGGCCCCTTCTGTCACTGCACCCAGATTTCCGGTACACGCTCCATAAAAAATACCGACAAGAAGCATTCCGCCCCACAAATAATTCATACCCTGCACATCCTGTATATTCGGATTTTTTATACTATATTCCGCTTGTGTCCAGGTCATGACACCTCAGACGATATCTTTTCCCATGTCAGTTAACTTTACTCTCATGGATTCAATTCCGCTGTTTTTTAATACTTTCCCGGTTTTCTATATGTTAGAACCGAACAGTCCGAAGAGAATCATTCCATTTTCCTTCTGGAAATCATAAATTGTATCTGAGAGGGAGGACACTTTTCCCGTTGTTCCATTCTGATCATGAATCAGTTTGTTTACCGTTTTCGTTATCGGATTTCTGTCGAACTCCAAGGTTTGTCTGTCCCAGGGCTTATTAAATTTTTCTAAATTTTTCTAAACTTCCGTCTCCCGTTCCAGCAGATACCGGTACACTTCTCTTTTGGAAATGCCCCGGTCTTTTGCCACCAGCTTCATGGCTTCTTTTCTTGCGATTCCCTGTTTTTCATACTGCTTCATATGTTCCTCGATGGGAATCTCATCAAAGGCTGCCCGGGCTTTTTCTTCCAGCTCCCTGCGGCTGCGCCCTTCCAGCACCAGGACGCATTCCCCTTTCGGTTCTTCCGTCTCATAGCGGGTAATGGCATCCGACAGTGTTGTCTGCCAGGCTGTTTCATGTTTTTTCGTCAGCTCCCGACACAAGGTCATCCGACGGTTGCCTAACACTTCCAGAAGCTCTTTCAGTGTCTTTTTCAGCCGGTGGGGCGCCTCGTAAAGGATGATCGTCCTTGTCTCATCCCTCAGCTCTTCCAGCACCTGCTGTCTTTCTTTTTTATCCGGGGGCAAAAATGCCTCGAAGGCAAAGCGTCTGGTCGAAAGCCCGGACAGCGTCAGCGCCGTCACGCAGGCACAGGCTCCGGGCAGACTGGTTACTTCCACCCCGGCTTCACCGGCCATCCTCACCAGTTCTTCGCCCGGGTCTGAGATACCGGGTGTTCCCGCATCGGTAATCAGTGCAATATTGGTTCCCGCCAGCAGTTTTTCCACCAGCTCGCGCCCTTTCTCGTATTTGTTATACTCATGATAACTCGTCATGGGCGTATGAATTTCAAAATGGTTCAGCAGTTTGATGCTGTTTCTGGTATCCTCCGCCGCAATCAGATCCACTTCCTTTAGGGTTCGGATCACACGGGAGGTCATGTCTTCCAGATTTCCGATCGGGGTCGCGCATAAATACAATTTGCCAGCCATGGATATCCTCCTTTTCTCCGGTTTTATCTTCCGTCTCCGTACAGTCTGCGGATCTCTTCGGTGTATACTCCGGGACTGTCGTAGACGATCAGCGGTTTTTCCACTGTGATTCTCTGATTTCCGCCCTTCATAGCCTCGATCAGCACCAGGTTCGGTTCCCGATCCACAAAAGGGTAAACCAGCTGCATGCGTTTTGGCTCCAGGCGATATTTTTTTAAGGTACAGAAGATCTCCGCCAGGCGGAACGGCCGGTGTACCAGATAGAACCGCCCTTTTGTCTTCAGAACATCAGAAGCAGCCCGTGCCACGTCCTCGAAGGTACATAGTACCTCGTGACGTGCGATTGTCTTTTCTTCCACCGCGTTGGTCAGCCCGTGCTGCCCCGTCATATAAGGCGGATTGCAGGTCACTACCTCAAAGGATTCCTTTCCGAATAATTCCGCCGCACATTTTACATCACCCTCCACGATTGTAATCTCGTCCTCCAGATGATTGTAGAGAACACTCCTCTTTGCCATGTCCGCGCTCATGGTCTGGATCTCCAGACCCGAAAAATGCTTTCCCTGTGTCTTTGCCCGAAGCAGGATCGGCACGATACCGGATCCGGTGCACAGATCCAGCGCACGCTCTCCGGGCCTGACTTTTGCATAGGATGCGAGAAGCACTGCATCAATGCCATAGCAGAAAAGAGACGGTTTCTGAATCATCCAGTACCCGTTCTGCAGATCATCCAGGCGTTCTCCCTCTTTTAACTGTATTTCCATGTTTCTTCCCCCTCTTAGCGGATAGTGCTGCAATCAACTTATCGAAAAAAGGAGTGCCGGCTTTTTTACGACACTCCCCTGCTTTTTATTTCCTCATTTCCGTATCAGGTTACTTATCTTCCAGTTTTTCCAGCTCTTTCAGCTCTTCCGGAGAAAGTTCCTCAACAAGCCTGTCTTTCTTCTTATCCTTGCCTTTTTCTTTCTTATGTCTCGGCTTGAATTTCAACTCCTCCACCGGATACTCCCGAAGTTCTTTCTCGTCATTGACATCCACCAGAACCTTGACCAGCTGGCGCAGAACATTGACGCCTGATACCTCGCCCTTCATCCCATCCGGCGTTGTCACAAAGTCTCCAACGCCCGGAAGCTTCCGGTTCAGATATTCATATGTCTCCTGCTCATTTTTCAGGCAGCACATCAGCCTTCCGCAGACTCCGGAAATCTTGGTGGGATTCAGAGAAAGATTCTGCTCTTTCGCCATCTTAATAGATACCGGGGCAAACTCCGCAAGGTACGTATGACAGCACAGCGGTCTGCCGCAGATTCCCATGCCGCCCAGAATCTTGGTCTCATCCCGCACGCCAATCTGGCGAAGCTCAATTCTCGTCTTAAATACCGCTGCCAGATCCTTTACCAGCTCACGGAAATCGATTCTTCCGTCCGCGGTAAAGTAAAACAGGACTTTATTGTTATCAAAGGTATACTCTGCATCAATCAGTTTCATTTCCAGATTATGTGCTTTGATCTTCTTCTGGCAGATCACGAAAGCATCCTTCTCTTTTTTGCGGTTGCTCTCTTCCCGGGCGTCATCCTTAGGCGTGGCAACCCGTATGACCTCTTTGAGAGGCTGAATCACTTTGGAATCATCCACCTCTTTGGGTCCCAGCACTACCAGCCCGTATTCCACACCTCTGGCAGTCTCTACGATCACATGGTCTCCCACCTGGATTTCCAGATCCCTGGGAGAAAAATAATATACTTTTCCTACGTTTCGAAAACGTACTCCTATAATTGTTGTCATTTTATCAGTTTTCCTTTATTGTCAGGAACAAAAGTTCCATAGTCAAATCAAAATTCACATTGGCTTTCAGACGCACCCTGGCCTTCTGAATGGCATCAATGATCTGTTCCAGTCCCTCATAAGAGCTCTTCTTCGCTCTCTCACGGATGGAATTGATCTCCTGCTTAAATACCAGTGTATCCACTTCCCGGGTTGCTTTAAACAAAAGGACATCCCGAAACCATACGGAAAAAATATCCAGATAGTCCTCGATATTGTCCTTCTCCGCTGTCAGTTTTTTGATGGCTTCCACAATCTCATGCAGCTGCATGGTATCCGAATAGCGCACCAGGCGCAGTGCATTTTCCAGCACTTCGGCATACTCCGGTGAACCTGCGATACGCTCCGCCTTTCCGATATTTCCCTGCGCAAGGGAAGCATCCACCTCCGCCTGATAATCCGGAATATGCATCCGCTCCATCAGATAATTCTTTACCATCTGATTTCCCACCGGCTTCAGATTCAGCTGTACGCATCGCGATGTAATCGTCGGCAGAAGCGCATCCGGATTGTCTGCCAGAAGCAGGATCACCGCATAGGCCGGGGGCTCTTCAATTGTCTTCAGCAGCGCATTCTGCGCCTGCAGAGTCATTTTCTGAGCTTCATTTATAATATAAATCTTATACGGACTGCCGTATGGCTTGATTGTCACGTCATTGATCAGCTGTTCGCGGATCTCGTCGATGCTGATCGTATTCGGCTTCTCATGAGTGATAGAAATAATATCCGGATGATTCTTGCTGATTGCTTTTCTGCAGGAAGGACACTCCATACACGGCTCAATCCCATGCTGTTCACACTGCAGTGTCATAGCGAACAGTGTTGCCAGCAGTTTCTTCCCGGATCCGCTTTCCCCGCCGAAAAGATAGGCATGAGAGACCTTTCCCATGGAAATTGCATTCTGCAGATGCTCAATAATCTCCTGATGGCCTACTACGTCACGAAAACCCTGCATAAAATCACCTCCTGAATTATTTTTCGTATCACTTTCAATCAAACAGATCGAACCGACCCGTTACTTACGCTCATTATAGCACAGTTTTTTTTCTTGTTCCACAAAATTCTGAATTTCAGAAAAACAATCCTCTATCACTCCGTTGTTGGAAAATCGTTTCAAAATCCCGGCCTTCCGGATTTTTTCCTCCGCAAAATCCTCACAGTCTGCCAGAAAACGACGGCACATTTCCGCATATTTCGGCTGCTCCTGTTTTCGTTCTCTCTTCAGCGCTCTTGCCAGACGAATGCCGTCCTCTGTCTCCACGTACAGCGGAACCAGGATTTTCTCGCCAAAATGAGCCTTCATTTTCTGATAAGAGTCCAGCGTCCCAATACCCAGATAATCATACTTTTCAGGGCAAATCTGCCCGTCGTCCGCCGTAAAATAATACCAGGGGCCGTGCACCGTCTGATACATCCGCTCTTCTATAATCTTTCCTTCTCTCCGGAGCCTGGCAAGCCTTTCCTCCGTCACAAAAAAGTATTCTCTTCCGTTCTCCTCACCGCTTCGGATCGGTCTCGTAGTATACAGGATCAGCGGCTTCAGTTCCAGATCTGCCTGTTTCAGCAGATGCTCGTAGATATGATCCTTTCCGGAAGCACTTTTCCCCATCAAATAAAAGATTTTTCCCATCATCCATTCCCCGTTCTGTTCCTTCTTCCAACCGGAAGCAGCACCTATTGATAAGTGTGCCGCCTTCTGGATTTTCATCCAAAATGCGGCGCACTTATCAGTATACCATGGGTAATTCCCAACTACAACCGATTTCTTAATTGGCACCCAGCCGGCCCAGACCCATAAGGATACTTTCTATTCCAATCAGGATCAGATAAATTCCGATGATCCAGTCCATGGACAATAGGGAGATGAACGGATTTAAGATCATCAAAAATCCAAGGATCACGCCCAGCACATTGACGATCAGTGAAAACAGATAAGAAAGATTTCCCGCTGTGATCCGGATCATATGTAAATGCGACAGTCGGGAAATACAGTGTGCAATAAACCACACCGGAAGCAGCAGTGTCAGAATCCACTTCAGCGCATCCGGATAGACCAGAAGCATGATTCCGGCCATAACACTTAAGATTCCGGAAATCAGAGAGATCGTGGGACCAAAACCCGTATGCTGTTCCATCTTGATGTAAAAAACCATATCCGCGATTCCTGTGAGCACTGCCGTGATCCCATAGACAATCACCACCCCACTGATTGCGCTTCCCGGATGGACAAAGGTTCGGATTCCAAGAATTACCAGCAGAATTCCCGCAGTCAGTTCCAGCCACCCGAATCCGGAACGCCTTTTCATACGGCAGCACCATCCTTTCTGTTTAATATTTCCATAAATTCTTCTCCGGTGATAGTTTCTCTTTCATACAGGAACATCGCCAGTTCATCCAGTTTTTTCCTGTTTTCCGTCAGCAGCTGTCTCGCCTTTTCATGCTGTTCCTTGACCAGAGATACGACCATCTGGTCGATTTCTTTCTGTGTGTCTGCGGAACAGGTCAGTGAACTGTCGCCGCCCAGATACTGGTTTGTCACCGTCTCCATAGCTACCATATCAAATTTCTCACTCATGCCATACTGTGTAATCATCGCGCGGGCCAGCTTGGTCGCCTGCTCGATATCATTGGAGGCTCCGGTAGTGATTTCCCCAAAAACCACTTCCTCTGCTGCACGCCCTCCGGTATACGTGGCGATCTTGTTTTCGATTTCCTGTTTGGTCAGCAAATATTTATCCCCCTGCTCCACCTGCATCGTGTAGCCCAGGGCACCCGAGGTTCTCGGAATAATCGTGATTTTCTGTACCGGCGCGGAATGTGTCTGCATCGCGGCCACCAGTGCATGACCGATCTCATGGTAAGCAACCACCTTTTTCTCCGCATCAGAAAGCACAGCGTTTTTCTTCTGATATCCGGCAATTACGACCTCAATGCTCTCCTCCAGATCCGACTGGTTGACCACAGTCCGTCCACTGCGCACAGCACGAAGCGCTGCCTCATTGATAATATTGGCAAGCTCTGCTCCGGAAGCCCCAGAAGCCATCCTGGCAATCGTGTGAAAATCCACATCATCGGAAGCCTTGATTTTTCTGGCATGTACTTTCAGGATCGCTTCACGTCCCTGCAGATCCGGCAGTTCCACGGGTACCCGGCGATCAAAGCGTCCCGGTCTGGTCAGTGCCGGGTCCAGAGATTCCGGACGGTTCGTTGCCGCCAGAATGATCACGCCGTTATTTCCCTCAAATCCATCCATCTCAGTCAAAAGCTGATTCAGTGTCTGCTCACGCTCATCGTTTCCCCCGACCTGACCGTCACGTTTCTTTCCGATCGCATCAATCTCATCGATAAACACTATACAGGGAGCTTTTTCCTTGGCCTGCCGAAACAGATCCCGTACCTTGGACGCACCCATTCCCACAAACATCTCCACAAATTCAGACCCGGAGATGGAAAAGAACGGCACATTCGCCTCACCTGCAACAGCCTTCGCCAGCATGGTTTTTCCGGTGCCAGGAGGGCCTACCAGAAGAATACCCTTTGGCATGGATGCTCCCACTTCCGTATATTTGTCCGGATTATGGAGATAATCCACGATTTCTGTCAGACTCTCCTTTGCCTCATCCTCTCCCGCTACGTCGCTGAAATGAATTCCCTCGGCAGACTGTACATAAATCTTGGCGTTGCTCTTACCCATGCCAAATGCCATCGAATTCTTGCCGCCCTGCTGTTCCATCAGCTTTTTGCTCATGTACTGACCAAGTCCGACAAAAATGAGCAGCGGCAGAATCACAGTCAGAAAAATACTGAGCAGCGGCGACATGGTTTTTTCGATATCTTTTGCAAATCTCGCGCCGGACTCATACAGACGCTCCGTAAGGCCCGGATCGTTCATCGTTCCGGTTTTATAGATTGCGGTATTTTCCTTGTTGGTGAAAATAATCTGGTTATCCTCCACCTGTACTTCGCCGATATCTTTCTTTTCGATCATGCTCATGAAGGTCCCATAGTCAACCTCCACCACCTGCCGTTTCATCAGCAGCGGTGTTACCAGCAGATTAAACAGAAACAAAACCAGCAGGACAATCACGTAATAATAAATTAAAGGCTTTTTTGGTGTTTTTACTTCTTTCATTTTGTATCCCCTCCCATTCTGTCTTCCTGAATCATCTGTGCTTCTATCGCCTCCATGGACATAAGAAGCGCACGGTCTGCCGCCTGAATCGCAAAATCAATAGTTCCCTGTCTTTCATTATACGGTTTGAAAAAATAACTTCCATTCACAAAAACGGCAAAGTGTAAAAATGTTTTACACTTTGCCGTTTTTGTGAAACATCAGGCATTGATTCTGTTTTGATTGCTGAGGATCAGATAGACCTGATGAACAATCTCATCGAGATGTTCCGTATCCTCCGGGGTCCAGTACCGCAGTAACCCTAAGATCGCCTGCGTATGATACCGGAAGAAAAACTGCTGCTCCCATGGCGTGTATCCCTGTTTAATTCCCTGCTTCTTTACAGTCGCTTCAAACAACTGACTGGTATGTTCCATCAGAAGATACTCAATCTCTTTTCCGTAATTCGATTCCATACTCTTTCGGATACCGGGAATCGCGTTAATCGCCAGCATAAAAAATTCCCTCAGTCCTTTCTCCGGATCCTCCTGCACACAGCAGTTCTGGAGAAGCTGCTTTGTCTCACGCTCCAGAACCCAGTCAAGGAGTTCCGGAATATCCGCAAAATGATAATAAAATGCCTGTCTCGTAATCTCGCACTCATCCACGATATCTTTTACCGTCAGCTTTTTTACATTCTTTTCCACCACAAGCTTTCGGGCCGCTTCTGCGATCATCTCCTTCATATCCACTGCCATGGACTGCCTTCCTCCCTGCCCCGGACTTCTCTTTCTGTTCCCGGCCGTCTCTTCAGACCGGGCTTCTCCAGCTGTAATGCGGGCGTTCCCTTCTCCAGTCGATCCGACTCTGCCACATGGACAGCCCTGTGCCATCCTCCTGCATCGGGAAAGAATCCGTAATCAGACCCGTTGTCTGCTCCTTTCCAAAAAATACGATATCACAGAAATCCACAACTGCCTCCCAGTCGCTGCTCAGATAATCGTGACCGCCTTCCCGGATATGGAGCGCATTTTTCTCTTTCGCGCCAAGAAAATGGAACACTTCATCCGCCGCCATCCAGCTAATCTGGGTTCCGTAGGGATTCGACCAGGTATCCGCAAGCGCGTCCGTCGTAATGACAGAGCGCGGTGCAATACTCCCTGCCCGCGCAAAAATCACGCTTTAAACCGGTATCCAACACCCCAGATCGTTTCAATGTACTGCGGTTTTGCTGTATTAAACTCGATCTTCTCACGGATTTTTTTGATATGCACGGTAACGGTCGCGATGTCTCCGATCGACTCCATATCCCAGATCTCCCGGAACAGTTCATCCTTGGTAAATACCCGGTTGGGATTCTCCGCAAGGAAGGTAAGCAGATCAAATTCCTTGGTCGTAAACTGTTTTTCCTCTCCGTTGACCCAGACTCTCCGGGCAGTCTTGTCAATCTTAATGCCGCGAATCTCCACAATATCATTCGTCTTCTTTCCGCTGCCGATCAGCCGGTCATATCTGGAAAGATGTGCTTTGACTCTTGCCACCAGCTCACTCGGAGAAAATGGCTTCGTCATATAGTCATCCGCGCCAAGCCCCAGACCACGGATCTTATCGATATCATCCTTTTTTGCTGACACCATAATGATGGGCAGATCTTTTTTCTCCCGCACCTGGCGGCAGATCTCAAATCCGTCGATCTCCGGCAGCATCAGATCAAGAATCAGCAGATCAAATTCTTCATTCAGTGCCTTGACAAGGCCCATATCCCCACGGTTTTCAATCTCAACTTCAAATCCTGACAGTTCCAGATAGTCCTTCTCCAGATCTGCGATGGCCTCTTCATCCTCAACGATCAGTATTTTGCTCATTTATCGGTACCTCCTGATATTTTCTTAATACAAAGTACATCGTGGTGCCCACCCCTTCTTTGCTGGTAGCCCACACTTTGCCTCCATGATCCTCCAGAATCTTCCGCACAATCGACAGTCCGATGCCGCTGCCTCCCCGCGTAGAATTGCGGGATGCATCCGTGCGGTAAAAGCGATCAAAAATCTTTGTCAGATCTTTGGTGGCAATTCCCTTTCCATTGTCTTCAATCTCCACCTGGACAAAGTCTCCCACATCCTTCAGGCGGATATTAATCACCCGATGACTTTTGTCCATGTATTTAATCGAATTACTGATAATGTTGTTGATCACACGCTTGAGCTGTTCTGCATCCGCGATCACAACCGCATCTTCCTCCAGATAGTTAAAATAAGTCAGATCCACATGCTGAGCTTCCAGTTCCAGACTCAGTTCCTCCACACAGTCATCAAAGTAATCCGCGATATGAATCTTGGAAAACGTGTAAGGGATACGATTGGTATCAATCTTGGAATAAAACGTCAGCTCATTGATCAGACGGTCCATCTCATTCGCCTTATTATAAATCGTGCGGATATATTTATCCATCTTCTCCGGTGTATTGGCCACACCGTCCATAATGCCCTCCACATATCCCTTCACAGCGGTAATCGGCGTCTTGAGATCATGGGAAATATTGCTGATCAGCTCTTTATTCTCCCTGTCATATTCTACTTTCTCTTCTGCGGTCTCCTTGAGCCGGATGCGCATCTCCTCAAAATCCTCGCAGAGGTCATTAATCTCCTCGACACCGCAGGGTTCCACCGTAAAATCCAGATTGCCATCCTTGATATTCTGTGTAGCCTTTTTCAGCTGTTCCAACGGCCCCACAACACCCCGGTAGATCCAGATGCTGAGGCAGGAAGCCGTAATCACAAGAATCACCACCGTTGCGATCAGAATATCCCTCAAAAGCCCCCGCACCTGCGGAGAAATCTTATTGGCTTTTGTGATGATAAACACACTGCCTTCCTCCTGATTGTCAAACAGAAAATCCACCTGCTTGACAAGGCACTGATTCTGATTGATATAGAGATCACCCCTGGAACTGCTTCTTGCATTGCCGTAGGCAGGCAGATCCGTCAGAAGCAGCTCATCGGACATCTCCGAAGAACCGTTAAAAATAAGCAGATCCCCCTTTCGCACTGCCAGGAAGGAAAAACTTCTCTCCAGCTTTTTATTAACCGAATCCAGATAAGCAGCATCTGCCAGACGGGAAGGGTCTTCTTGTGAAATTTTTTCCAGTTCGGTGTACTCCTTGGATGTCAGGGCATTCAGCATCAGTGTATTATTGGAAATCGTCTCATAGGTCACATTCTGGATCCCATACTGTTCTCCGATTGCCCGGATCTTATAGACAAAGAAACCATAATAAGTCAGACCGCACAACAAAACCGGTACCAGAATTACAGTAAAGAATGAGATCAACACACGTGTTTTTAATTTCATACTTTTCTTCTTTTCCACGACAAGTTGTCCGCCTTTTTTCAGATTGCGCTTATCAAAGGGCAGACTGCGAGCCCAAGCGCTGTTTTTTTCATTATACCACAGCAGTGCCGCTTTTTGGCATTAACTAAACAGGATATTTCTAAAGTTTCTATAAAAACAGTTGTATGGCTGTTCTGTCTGGTTCATTGTATTGGGGAGGTTTTTTCTTTATACTGGAAGCAGATCAGAACTATTTGTTTCAGAAAGTGAGGTATCCTATGGGTGTTCAATTAGGGAAGAAGATCCGAGAACTGCGTCTGAAGAAATTGGTTACGCAGGAACAGCTGGCCAGGACTTTGGGGGTGTCCTCTCAGGCGGTCAGCAAATGGGAGAATGATCTGGCGATGCCGGATATTCAGATTCTGCCGGAGCTGTCGGTGTATTTTGGGGTTACAATTGATGAACTGTTTAATCTGTCGAAAGAGGATCATTACAACCGCATTGAAAATCTCTGCTGTCAGAAGGAGCTGCTCAGCGCAGATGAGTTCCGCAGTTCGGAAGATTATCTGAAGACTCAGATCTCCATGGATGCAAAAGAGGGCCGTCCCTGGTATCTGCTGGCAGTGATGTACAATCACATGGCGGATGGGCTCCGTGAACTGGCGGAAGCAGCTGCAAAAAGATATATTGAGCTGGAGCCGGAAGTGAAATGGGGACACAGTCAGCTGAATATAGCACAGCAGGGTACGGTTTTTGAATGGAGTGTGACGAATCACTCTGACAGAATCAAATATTATCAGAATTTTATCGCCGCTCATCCGGGCTATGCAAGAGGCTATCTGTGGCTTCTCGATGATCTGATCGCCGACTGGCGGTTAGATGAAGCCGAAGCAGTGGTACAGAAGCTGAAAAAAGTGCAGAATGATTTTCGTGTACTGCTCTATCAGGGTCAGATTGCCTGGTATCGTGGCAATCGGGATCAGGCTTTTGGTTTCTGGCACCAGATGGAAGAGGACGCGCCGACCGAGTGGCTCGTTTTCTCTACTATTGCGGACTGCCTGACCAGAAACGGGGAATATGAAAAAGCCATTTCCTATTACCGCAGATCCATGGAGCTTGCTCAAAAACCGCGGTACACCGATGACGCCATGAGTATCGCACAGATTTACGAAATTCTCAACCGTCCGAAAGAGGCGATTGCAAGTTGGATGGAGGTCCTTTCCATCCTCGCAGAGGAATGGGATACCTCAGAGGGAAGAGAAGTCGACCGCATTCTCGGAAAAATCCGCGAACTCGAAAAACAGCTGTAAGCTCTGAAACGTCCACAGGACCTTTCTTTTGCAGGCACACTCCCAAAAACAGGCAGGATCACAGATATGGTGATCCTGCCTGTTTCTTTTCTTTATGCCCACCACATTTCTCCGGCGGTTTCGTAAATGATCGAATCCTTCAGAAATGCGATTGCTTTTTCCAGTCCTTCCTTTGGAGACATCAGTCCATCTTCATGCTCGATGCTGATCGCTCCATCGTATCCGACCGTCTTCAGTGTGCTGATAATATTGTTCCACACCTCTCTGGAATGGCCGTAGCCCACGGTACGGAATACCCAGGAACGGTTCAGAATATCGCCGTAATCCTGAGTGTCCAGCACACCGATTTTCGCGGTATTCGCCGCGTCAATCTTCGTATCCTTTGCGTGGAAATGATAGATGGCGCCTTTCAGCATCTTGATCGCCTCACAGGGATCAATTCCCTGCCAGAACAGATGGCTTGGATCCACATTTGCCCCAATGATCTCGCCGACTGCAGCGCGCAGACGCAGCAGGGTGGATGGATTGTAAACACAGAATCCCGGATGCATCTCAAATGCAATCTTTTTGATTCCGATTTCCTGTGCAAGCTTTGCTGTCTCTTTCCAATAAGGAATCAGAACGCTGTTCCACTGCCAGTCAAGAATCTCCCGATATTCCGGCGGCCATGCGCAGGTCACCCAGTTCGGATTTTTCGAAGTCTCACAGTCGCCCGGACAGCCGGAAAACGCAACCATGGTATCCACGCCCAGCATCACTGCCACTTTCATGGCGTCCACAAACTCTTCGTGAAAACGCTGTGCCGTCTCTTTGTTTGGATGCACCGGGTTTCCATGGCAGGCTACTGCGGACAGTTTCATGTTGTATTTGGCAAGAAGTGCTTTCAGTTCTTCCGCTTTCTCCGGATGTACCAGATACTCTTTCGGATCCAGATGTGCCTTTCCGGGATATCCGCCTGCACCGATTTCCAGGCTGTCCACACCAAGGCTGCTAAGATATGCAAGTGATTCTTCCAGTCCCATCTGATTCAGGACCGGAGACATAACAGAAAGTTCCATAATTACCTCCTACGATTTCAAAGCGTACCGGTAAAAACCTGCCGGTTCCCATCCGGTACGCTCCTGTTTTATCAGTTATTTTCCACCGGTTCCACATGCGGGCAGACAAGCTCGATGTTTTTTCTCACCGGACATGCCCACTGCACTGCATTTTTGATGATCTGTTGTACGTATTCGTTCCGGAAAGACGGATTCGTCTCATGTCCCGGCTGAAAATAGAAAATCTTTCCATTTCCGCGCACCCAGGTACAGCCGCTGCGAAACACCTCGCCGCCATTAAACCATCCCATGAAAATGGTCTCCTGCGGCTCTGCGATATCAAACGGTTCCCCGTACATTTCCTCCGGATCCAGCACAAAGGTTTCCGGAATTCCCTTTGCGATTGGATGATTCGGCTTTACTGTCCAGATTCGCTCTCTGGCACCATCTCTCCATTTCAGATTGCAGGTGGTTCCCAACATTCTCCGGAAAATTTTGGAATGATGGCCGGAATGCAGTACAATCAGTCCCATTCCTGACAGCACATACCGCTGTACCCGGTCAACGATTTCATCCGGTACGCGGTCATGCGCCATATGGCCCCACCAGATCAGTACATCCGTGTCGGAAAGAACTTCTTCTGTCAGTCCGCACTCCTGCTCGTCCAGCGTCGCCGTTCTCACTTCTGTCTCTTCATTTTTCAGGAAACCGGCAAGATATCCATGCAGTCCGCCGGGATACAGTTCTGTCACAGCCGGTATTTCTTTCTCATGAATATTCTCATTCCATACAGTAACTTTCATACTATTTTTTGCACCTTTCCTCAAAATCAGTGATCACAGCATTGTTTTCGCCCGATTCGAACAGCGCTTCCATCAGCTTCATTACCCGCATCACTTCGTCATGTTTGATGAGCTGCTCTTCCTTACCGCGAATTGCGTTCACCACATTCCGGTAGAAGTCACGGATATCGCTGTCGATCCGCGGGAGAGGATACTCTTTAATGGTCTCATCCGTTCTCGGCGCCATGGTCTTGGTAAGACCTGCGGCAGTCACTACAGGTACCGCCTCCCGGTTCTGCCAGTCGGAAACCATGACAATCTTTCCGTTCAGCTGCCAGTCCTCTATTACGGCAGATCCGTTTTCCCCGAGCATATACCATCTGGGCAGACTGATGAAATTGCTGGTTCCGACTTCCACCACCACCGTAAGATCATGTTCAAATTTTAGCGTTACGGTAAATCCGTCATCACACTCTTCATTGGTAACATTGGAAAGCTCGGTATAGATCGATACCAGCTTTTCCGGGATCATCTGCATAATCTGATCCAGAAGATGTACTCCCCAATCCAGTACCATGCCTCCGCCGCACTCTTTTTTGTTTCTCCAGTCTCCCGGTATGCCTCTGGATCCATGAACTCTCGACTCGATCCGGAACACCTTTCCCAGCGTTCCCTGATCATAGATCTGCTTCATTACCCGGAAATCTTCATCCCATCTGCGGTTCTGATGTACCGTAAAAAGCACCTGATTTTCATGGGAAGCATCGATCATTTCCTGCAGCTCTTCGTGATTTAAGGCTACCGGTTTCTCGCAGACCACGTGTTTTGCGGCTTGCATCACCCGAATGCACATATCCTTGTGCAGATGATTCGGAATTGCCACAGTGACAAGCTCTACCGTATCGTCCCCCAGCAGTTCTTCCAGAGTCTCATAAGCATAAATACCCTTGCTGTGGGCTGCTTCTCTTCTTTCTTCCAGAATATCGTAAATACCGGCCAGTTCCAGCTCTTCAATTCTTCCAATCAGATCGCAGTGCCAGCCTCCCATGCCGCCGTATCCGATGACTGCAATTCTCATTTTTCTTTTCCTCTCTCCCGTCGTTGATTCTGTCAGATTTTCTGTCAGATTTCAGGTACCTCAATTTCGATCTCACGGCCTGCTTCTGCAGACTTGAAGATACCATCGATGATTGCCTGGTTGTAAATGATCTGGGAAGTCGGTACCGGTGCCGGTGTGCCGTTCTTCACTGCATCCAGGAAGGAACGGATCTTTTTGTCGAACAGCTTGCTCACATCGGAATCCACAATCGGAATCACTGTCTCTGTCTGCTGTCCGCAGATCTCATGATAGAGAATCATCGGTCCGCCAACACTGCCGTTCCAGCACTCTGTGGAAGGAATCCGAAGGCCGCCCTTGGTACCAAGAATAATAGTATCACCTGGTGTATCCATGTTCATCGCCCATGCAATACGGAAATCCAGAATAATATCGCCTTCCAGACGGATAAAGGCAGCTGCGAAATCATCTACCTCAAACTTCTTGGCATACTCCGGGTGGGTCGGATAATAATCCGGACGGGTACCAAAGAAATTGGACTTATAACCGGAAACGGTCAGCGGCTTCGGATAGCCGATTGCGTTGAGTACCATATCCAGTGAATAGCAGCCGATATCGCCGAGCGCACCGATTCCTGCTGTCTTGTCCTCGATAAAGCTGGTTCCGTAAGGTGTCGGAATACCGCGTCTTCTTCCGCCGCCGGTCTGGATGTAATAAACTTTGCCAAGCTCGCCGGACTCTACGATCTTTTTGATCATCTTCATATTCTCGTCCAGTCTCGGCTGGAATCCGATGGAAAGCACTTTCTGGCTTTCTTTCTCTGCCTTACAGATCTCAACTGCCTCATCCAGAGTAACACACATCGGTTTTTCCAGAAGAACGTTCACGCCCTTTTTCAGTGCATAGATTGCACACTCTGCATGCGTTCTGTTGTATGTACATACGCTGACTGCATCCAGTTCAAGGGACTCGTCGTCCAGCATCTCTTTATGGCTTCTGTAGCATTTTGCTTCCACCTGGAATTTTCTGAAGAATGCTTCTGCTTTGCCTTCTACCAGATCTGCACCGGCTACCACTTCCACATCGGGCATATTCAGATAGCTTACCATATGTGCCTCTGCAATCCATCCGGTTCCGATAATACCTACACGAAGTTTTCTGGAGGTATCGATTGTCACTTCCTCCTCTGTATCTTTAAAACGATCCAGAATATTTTCTGCCATTGTTACGTTCCTCTCTTTCTTCAGTCTTTCAGAATGCTCTTTAAATAATCTACGCTGATCTTTGCGCATTCCAGCGGAGTATATCCCATACTCGGCTGATCCTGCTCTACGATAAACCATTTTGCACCGCTCTCGATGGATGCCTTTACAATCTCAGGAATATTCTGCAGTCCCTTTCCCACCGGACGGAACTCGAAACTGCCTTTTGCACTTTCCTTCTTGTCCTCATCGATTCCAATCAGTGCATACATATTTTCTGATCTGCTTCCTGCAAAATCTTTCAGATGTACGGTCGGAATTCTTCCCGCATACTTTCTCACGTATTCCGAAGGATTTTCACCTCCCACATTCACCCAGCAGGTATCCAGCTGTGTCTGCAGGATTTCCGGTTTTACTTCCTCGTACAGAACGTCCAGCGCATATTGGCCATTGATTTTGGTGAACTCAAAATCATGATTGTGATACTGCAGAACCATGCCTGCCTCTGCGGCAGCTTCTCCAATCACTTTTGCCCCTTCAATGACTTCCTGAAATTTCTCAGAACCGGGTCTGTACTCTTCTGTCAGATAAGGGATAACAATATAGCTGCAGCCGATGGTTTTGTAGCATGCTACGGTTCCTTTCGGATCACTGATCAGTTCTACAAACGGCACATGGGCAGACAGCGGAATTAACCCTGTCTCCTCACACATTGCTTTCACTTCTTCCGGAGCATGACCGTACAGTCCTGCAAATTCCACTGCGCTGTAGCCCATCTCTTTGACTGCTTTCAGCGTTCCGGCAAAATCTTTTTCCAGATCTTCTCTGACTGAGTACAGCTGCAATCCGATTTTTTCACTCCACATGTTCGCTTACCGCCTTTCTTTTCTTATTTTTCCACCTGGCAGATGGCCAAATGGTTCTTTTTTTTGTTCCCGGGTCCCTTTTTCGCGGCCGGAAATATTCGGTCAATTCGTGCGGCAGCTTCTTACCGCCTGCACCCTCACAAAAAAAGACTCCTTCCCGGCAAAATGCTCAATACAATTTTTCAAAACATTTTCCAATCAGAAACTTTGCATAAACCTATAGTTTCGTTTTCTTCTTTTTTCCGAATATTTACCGGTTTTCCCTATTTACATTTTATCTAAGTGTCCTTATAATACAAGTCATAAACACCCGGGTTTTGGACAAATATTGCGATAACTGCCAAGGGAGGTCTATATGCCTTATCAGATTGAAAACAGAAATTCATCCTTTTCCTCCGGCCATTTTTCCGGTCTGACAACCATCCCGCATCTTCACACGCATCTGGAAATGATCTATATGGCGGAAGGTTCCAGTGTCGCAACCGTGGATTCCGAAAATTTTCTGATTGAAAAAGGAGACCTGTTTCTCTCCTTCCCTAATCAGGTTCATTATTACCATGACCGCTGCCCCTGCAGCGGCTATCTGATCATTTTCTCCCACAGTCTGTTTCAGGAACTAAAGGATCTTTTTTTGTCCAACGTGCCGGTTTCTTCCGTTGTCAAAAAAGAACAGCTGACTCCCAGGATTCACCTGTTTCTTGAAAATATTACCGTAAAGAACAACTCCGGGAACTCCTTTGACCAGATTGCAGCCA
The DNA here is from genome assembly GCA_022766945.1 of Fusicatenibacter sp. Lineage (GTDB taxonomy): Bacteria > Bacillota > Clostridia > Lachnospirales > Lachnospiraceae > Fusicatenibacter. Next base: position 119,873 of record JALEOU010000069.1, read on the forward strand.
AAGGCTATCTGCTCGCTCTGCTCGGTGAGGTACTTCCCTGCATAGCCTTAAAGCCAAATACTTCCAGTATGGACAGCATCCGAAGCATCCTGACCTACTGTTCCGAGCGCTATACCGAGCCGCTGACTCTCGAAACGCTGGCACGCAATCTGCATCTGAGCAAATACTATATTTCTCATATTTTCACGGAACGCATGCAGATCAGTTTTCCGGATTTTATCAACAGCCTGCGGATCGAACATGCCTGTACCATGCTGGAAAAAGATACCAACATCACCGAGATCGCTTTCTCCTCGGGCTTTTCCTCTGTGCGCACCTTCAACCGGGCATTCTCCAAGTATATGCACATGACGCCCCGCGAATATATGAAACAAAAGGAAACGCTGCCTGCAACTCTGCTGGTCCCGTAGCCTCGTGAATTCCCTGCAAAAAAAGGAGTATACGATGAAAAAATCATATCTTTTCTTATCGCCATTGGCCTTTTTACACTTCTCCTTACGATCTTTCCCATGGAAGTCTCCAAAAAGGAAACGGCCGCTTTCCCGGAAGAGAAACCGCGCGAAGTCGTTGAATCCCGCTCCTGGAATCCGGAGTATTCCCGCTATTACACAAGCAACCATGATCGCGCATATCACAGCGATCAGATTATCTACGGACAAGTCACAGACTTTTCCTGTGAAGCAGGCAGAAATTTTATCTTTACCTATGAAAAAGTTCAGATTCGGGAGGTACTCCAGGGAGACCTGAACGTAGGAGACACGATTTCCGTAGTAAAATGGAGCGGTGAAGTTACTGTCAGAGAAATGATCGACGGAAAGAGAGCTGCCGGACTCGAAGAGGAAGCAGCAGCCTATGAAGAGGAATACAAAGGAAAAGATCTGGATTCTCTCGTTATCCACGACAGCGGCTACCACGACATCGATTCCGAAATCGGACAGAAATCGGTCTATTTTCTCGAGGAACTCGACTGGGAAGACACCAAAAATCTGTATGCAAGGATTGATGCAAGTAAAAGTCAGTATCTGGAAATTTCAGACGGAGTTTTCGAGAGTACCTTCGATGTTTTTAAGGAAAGAACAGATGAGGAAGATTCCGATTCCAGAGATGCATCAGAGAAACCTTCTCTTTACACACTGGAAGAACTGGTAGAAAGTTTCACCCCGCCGCCGGTTTCTCTTAACATACCGACGGCCGGGTAGTGAAACCCGGCCCTTTTTAAAAAAGCTGCATATCCCACATCTGAGATATACAGCTTTTTTTATTTTACTTTATACAATGCGTTCGACAAACGAGTCTGACGTTTTTTTTCGTGCTTTGCACTCCCAAAATCAACGAAAACAATTGTTTACAGATATTTCTTCAGTTCTTCTGCTTTATCCAGCTTCTCCCATGGCAGATCCAGATCATTTCTGCCGAAGTGACCGTATGCTGCGGTCTGTTTGTAGATCGGACGGCGCAGATCCAGCATCCTGATAATTCCGGCCGGACGCAGGTCAAAGTTCTCGCGGACGATATCCGTCAGCTTGTTATCGGAAAGTTTTCCGGTGCCGTAGGTATCGATCATGATGGAAGTCGGATGAGCCACACCGATTGCATAGGACAGCTGCACTTCACACTTATCTGCCAGTCCTGCTGCCACGATATTCTTTGCTACATAGCGGGCAGCATAAGCAGCTGAACGGTCTACCTTCGTGCAGTCCTTGCCGGAGAACGCTCCGCCGCCGTGACGGGCATATCCGCCATAGGTATCTACGATAATCTTGCGTCCTGTCAGACCGGAATCCCCGTGAGGTCCGCCGATCACAAAACGTCCGGTAGGATTAATGAAGAACTTGGTATTTTCGTCAACCATTTCCTGCGGAATAATCTCGTCAAATACATATTTTTTGATATCCTGATGAATCTGCTCCTGAGTCACATCCGGGTTATGCTGTGTGGAGAGAACAACTGCATCCAGACGAACCGGCTTTCCGTTCTCATCATACTCCACCGTCACCTGTGTCTTTCCATCCGGGCGAAGGTAGGGCAGAGTTCCGTCTTTTCTCACCTTTGTTAGCTGACGTGCAAGAAGGTGTGCCATGTAAATCGGATACGGCATATATTCTTCTGTCTCATTGGAAGCAAATCCAAACATCATACCCTGATCGCCTGCTCCGATCGCATCGATCTCCTCATCACTCATCGTATTCTCTTTTGCTTCCAGTGCCTTATCAACACCCATCGCGATATCTGCAGACTGCTTGTCAATGGCAGTAATCACAGCGCAGGTATCCGCATCGAAGCCATACTTTGCACGGTCATAACCAATCTCACGAACCGTGTCTCTTACGATCTGCTGAAAATCAATATGTGCATTGGAAGTAATCTCTCCCATAACTACAACAAGACCAGTTGTGGTACAGGTCTCACAGGCCACACGGCTCATGGGATCCTGCGCAAGCAGTGCGTCCAGAATCGCATCGGAAATCTGATCGCAGACTTTATCCGGATGACCTTCGGTAACGGATTCGGAAGTAAACAGTCTTTTTTCCATTCTTATTCTCCTTTTTCTTCTTTTGCTCTTCTTCTCAAAAATTCTATCACGTCGATTTCCCTGTCAATGAAGCAGCCTGCCTGCAATTGGCTTCACATCTCAGGGTAAACAAAAGGCCCGCACAAAAGGCGGACCTGAATAACGATGTTCAAATCCCCTTATTGTTCGAAATCTTCGCTCAGGCTGGCACCTTCCCATTTTGAACTATCCGGTCAAAACAGGGGTTGCCGTGGTTTCACAGATCCTATGTATCTCCACCACTCTGAATAAGAGAAAAGCAACTATTGATATTTTTTATTTTCTTTGTTCCTTTGATACACTACCGCAAAACCCTCTGCTCGTCAAGGGTATTTTCCCCAAAAACCATAAAAATGTAACATTTTCCAAAAACTGTCCCATTTGCAGGATATGATTCCATCGCAAAACTATCCGCTTCTCATTCACGCTTGTATTGTTGTTATCACCCGGAAAAATGCGAGAATCCTACCATCCACGAAAAAACACCCGAACATTTTCGTCCGGGTGCTTTAATATAAATCTTAAATCAGATCAAACTTCGAAATTTTCTGTGATTTGCAGACGTTTCGTTGCCGTACAGGAAGTCTCTCTTTTAGTGCCACTCCCAGTTCCGTACTTCTTCCAGATCCTGGCCATACTCGGCAATGTACTGTTTGTGCTCGATCAGCTTATCATTCATCTTCTGAATCAGATGAGAGCCTTTATTGCCCAGCTGCGGCAGATGCATAATCACATCCTTTACCAGATTGAACCGGTCGATCTGGTTCTGTACACGCATATCGAACGGGGTCGTGATGGTACCTTCCTCCAGGTATCCGTGAACAGACATGTTGTGATTATGACGCTCAAAGGTCAGCTCATGAATCAGTGTCGGATATCCGTGGAATGCAAAGATGACCGGTTTGTCCTTGGTGAACAGAGCATCGTACTCACGGTCACTCAGACCATGCGGATGTCTGGACTCAGACTCCAGTTTGAACAGGTCTACCACATTGATGACACGGATCTTCAGATCCGGCATCTCGTCACGCAGAATGGTAACTGCAGCCATAACCTCCAGAGTCGGGGTATCACCGCAGGCAGCCAGTACAACATCCGGCTCTTCCCCTGCATCATTGCTTGCCCAATCCCAGATGCTGACACCCTGTGTGCAGTGCTTAACTGCCTGCTCCATCGTCAGCCACTGGCAGCTCGGATGCTTGGATGCCACGATTGCATTTACATAATTCTTGCTCTTGATACAGTGATCAAAACAGGACAACAGACAGTTGGTATCCGGCGGCAGATACATACGTACCACATCTGCTTTCTTATTGGCGATGTGATCCAGAAATCCCGGATCCTGATGTGTAAATCCGTTATGATCCTGCTGCCATACGTTGGATGTCAGAATAAAGTTCAAAGATGCAATCGGCTGTCTCCAGGAAAGCTGGTTGCAGACTTTCAGCCATTTTGCATGCTGTGCAGCCATGGAGTCTACAATGCGGATAAATGCCTCATAGCTTGCGAAGAAGCCGTGACGTCCGGTCAGCAGATAGCCTTCCAGCCAGCCTTCGCACATATGCTCGCTGAGCATACCATCCATGATACGTCCGTTTCTTGCCAGATGATCATCATTCTCCACAAGTCCTGCATTCCAGTCACGATCCGTAGCTTCAAACGCACGGTACAGACGGTTGGACATAGACTCGTCCGGTCCAAAAATACGGAAGTTCTTATTCTCTTCATTCAGACGGAAAATATCACGCACATATCCGCCAAGTTCGATCATATCCTGTGCCTTTGTCTTTCCGGGAACTACCTCAATACCGTAATCGCGGAAATCCGGCAGACGCAGGTCTTTGAGCAGTTTACCACCGTTAGCGTGCGGATTTGCACCCATGCGCGCATCACCCTTCGGGCAAAGTTCTGCGATTTCCTCTTTGATACGTCCGTTCTCATCAAACAGTTCTTCCGGATGGTAGCTCAGCAGCCACTCACGCAGCTGATCCAGATGCTCTGGTTTCTCCATCGTCATTGGAACCTGGTGAGCACGGAAAGTACCTTCGATCTGCTGTCCGTCCACCACCTTCGGGCCTGTCCATCCCTTTGGTGTGCGCAGAACGATCATCGGCCATACCGGTCTCTCCGGATTGTTATTTTCACGTGCACTTTTCTGAATTGCCTTGATTTCCTCGATTACGACGTCCATGGTCTCTGCCATCTTGCGGTGCATGGTCATCGGATCATCTCCCTCTACGAAATAAGCCTTCCAGCCACAGCCCTTGAAGAATGCCTCTACCTCTTCTTTCGGCATACGCGCAAACAGGGTCGGGTTGCTGATCTTGTATCCGTTCAGGTTCATGATCGGAAGAACAGCTCCGTCTGTGATCGGATTCAGGAACTTGTTGGACTGCCAGGAAGTAGCCAGCGGGCCTGTCTCCGCCTCACCATCGCCAACGACAGCGACAGCGATCAGTTCCGGATTATCGAACACAGCACCAAACGCATGCGCGATGGAATAACCCAGTTCACCACCCTCGTTGATGGAACCGGGTGTTTCCGGTGCGCAGTGACTCGGTACTCCACAGGGGAAAGAGAACTGTTTAAACATCTTCTTCATTCCCTCTTCATCCTGGCTGATGTTCGGATACACTTCACTGTAGGATCCTTCCAGATAAGTATTGGAAATCTGGAAGTTTCCGCCATGTCCCGGGCCGGAAATGTAGATCATATCCAGGTCATACCGTTTGATGACACGGTTGCAGTGGGTCCATACAAAGTTCTGTCCCGGTACAGTTCCCCAGTGTCCGACAATTTTTTTCTTTACGTGCTCCATGGTCAGCGGCTCGCGCAGCAGCGGATTATCCAGAAGATACAGCTGACCTGCAGACAGATAATTCGCTGCACGCCAGTACGCATTCATCTTCTCCAGCATTTCGTCGCAAAGCGGCTGCTTCTCAAGACAAGTTGTTACTTCGCTCATAAGAAACTCCTTTCCTCTTGTTCGTTCCTTTTTTAACAATCTCATCTTATAACTTGTCCCTTATTTGCACAACTTATTTTTTGCTCTTTTATGCCGTTTTTTTATCGCATTTTGCGAACTTTCTGTTCTATTGTTTAATGGTTGAACAAATTAGCCTGCCCGTGTCATGTTCTCTCAAACCTCAATCTTTTTCTCTTTACAGCAAAACAGACCGGCAGGATTACGCTCCTGATACCGGTCTGTTCGTTTTTCATTTTGTATGTTCTAAACTATGCCCTCAGCTTAAATTTCCGAAGTTCTTTCTCACTGTTCACACGCTCAATCTCTGCTCCAAGCATACGCAGCTTTCCGTCAAAATTCTCATATCCGCGAAGGATGTAGACAATATCATCCACTACCGTCACGCCCTCTGCCGCAAGTCCGGCAATCACAAGAGCTGCTCCCGCCCGAAGATCCGGCGCAGATACTTCTGCTCCCGTCAGGCGCTCTACGCCATCGATAATGGCGGTATTTCCTTCGACCTTGATGCTTGCCCCCATTCTGGCAAGCTCGTCCACATACTTAAAACGATTTTCGAAAATCGTCTCGGTCACGATACTGGTCCCGTTTGCCAAAGCCAGTGTCACAGCGATCTGTGGCTGCATGTCGGTCGGATAACCGGGATACGGCTGTGTCTTTACATGAGTTCTGCCGAGACGTCTGCTGGCACTGACACGAATGGCATCATCAAATTCTTCCACATCACAGCCAATCTCTTCGAGTTTCGCGGTTGTCGCCTCCAGATGCTTTGGGATCACATTCTTAATCAGAATATCACCTTTTGTTGCCGCTGCCGCAAACATAAATGTTCCCGCCTCTATCATATCCGGTACGATCGAATAGCAGGTTCCGTGAAGTGATTCCACACCTCTGATCCGAATGACATCGGTGCCTGCACCCTTGATATTTGCCCCCATGCTGTTAAGGAAGTTGGCCACATCCACTACATGAGGCTCTTTCGCCGCATTTTCAATCGTTGTGTTGCCGCGGGCCATGGAGGCTGCCATCATAATATTGATCGTTGCCCCTACCGAAGCCATATCAAGGAAGATGTGACTTCCATGCAGATCAGCCGCGCTCGCCACAATCGCACCGTGACTGATACGAACCGATGCGCCCAGCGCTCGGAATCCTTTCAGGTGCTGGTCAATCGGACGACTTCCGATATTGCAGCCGCCCGGAAGCGGCACTTCTGCTTTCTTATACTTTCCAAGCAAAGCTCCCAGCAGATAATAGGAAGCTCTGATTTTCTTTATATATTCATAATCAACACTGAGTCCGCCGATGGTAGATGCATTCATTCGCACGGTATGGCGGTCAATCCGCTCAACCGTTGCACCAATCTCCGAGATTGCCTCCAAAAGTACGTTAATATCACTGACATCCGGCAGATTCTCAATGAGTACTGTCTCATCTGTCATGATTGCAGCCGTAAGAATCGCAAGCGCTGCGTTTTTGGCTCCCCCAATTTCCACTTCGCCCACAAGAGGATTGCCTCCTCTGATCACATACTGTTCCATAAGTTCACCTCATGATTTTCTTTTTCATACTGTTATACAGCGAACAGCCAAAAAGCTGCCTTAAATAAAACCATTCCTCAATAATCCCTTATAATTGAAACGATTCCGCCAATCCGTGAATCGTTCTCTGTCGTTCTTCTGTTGATATCCGATTCTGATGTACAAACCAGGCAAATCCTTCCCCGCGGATCCAACCGGCTTTCTTCTATCTTAACTCAATTCTAATACTTTGTAAACAAAATTTAAGATTTTCTCTCTCATACCGGGCAGACGTTCCTGTTCAGAGGTCACACGAAACAGCTGTGCAAAAATAGTATCTCGTAAACAGACCCTTGAAAAACGCCGGTCCTTAATGAGCTGGGCTTGATAAAGACCAGCGAATTTAGTACCGCTGCGTTTTGAAGGAGCGCAAGCGCGTCTGCGTCGAGATCTATTATCTGCACAGCGTCCGTTGCCATCTGAACAATAACTGGGCAGACAGTTACAGGATTGCGTCCCGGATTGCCTGCAATGTGGCTTCTATGTCTTTATTTTCCTCATCTACGACGATGTCCGCATACTGTTCGTAAAGACGGATTCTCTCCTCATAGAGATCTTTCAGCGTCTGTCCCTCTTTCAGTACGACTCCGCGCCCTCTTAAGTTTCCCAGTCTCTTTTTCAGCGCTTCGTAGGAAAGTTTCAGATAGACGATGGTGCCGATTTCCTGAAAGTGTTCCATCGCTTCTTTCCCATAAATCACACTGCCTCCAGGAGCAATCACACAGCGATCCGCTTCCAGACCAGCATTCACTTCATTTTCAATCTCCAGGAATCTCTCGTCTCCTTCCTGTGCGATGATCTCCCGGAGCAGTCGTTTCTCTCTTTTCTGGATCACAAGATCCGTATCTACAAACTCATATCCCAGAGTCTTGGCCAAAATGACACCGATGCTGCTTTTGCCCACACCGGGCATGCCTATTAATATAATATTCCTTTTGTTCAAATCTATACCTCCAAATTCTTAACCTGGTGAAGCATTGGTTACAGAGAACATACCCATACGATGTGGCTTCACGTTATAGAACGGGGTATAGTATAGCATTCGTCTGCTGCTTTGTCAAAGGCCGCTGCTCTTCCGCAAAAAAACGTCTTTGAATCCTTCCTTTTTGCGAATGATTCAAAGACGTTTCTCTTATCGTCACACTATAATAAACAAATGATTACTCTTTTACTGCGCCCAGCGTAATACCGGTAACAAAGTATTTCTGAAGGAACGGGTAAACAATCAGCATCGGAATCATCGCGATGAATACTTTTGCAGCCTCCAGAGATTTGTTGGAGTTGGCTGCCAGCTGAACATACTGTTCTGTCGTCAGTGTAACACCTACCGGAATCTGAACCGTAATCTGACGGATGTAAGTCTGCAGAGGATAATTGCTCTCCTTATTCATCAAAACCAGGCCCTGGAAATACTCATTCCAATAACCTACGGAAGTAAACAACACGATTGTTGCAATAACCGGTTTGGAACAGGGAACTACGATCTGCCAGAGGATACGCCAGGGACCGGCACCGTCCACCCGGGCGGCTTCCTCCAGATCCGACGGAATTCCGCGGAAGAAATTCATCATCAGAATAACATTGAATACCGGAACAGAACCGGACAAAACCAGCGCTGCCATCGTATCGATCAGGCCGTAATTTTTAACGGTAATGAACCACGGAATCGTACCGCCGTTAAACAGCATACAGAAAATCAGAACCCACATGAGGACGTTTCTCGGAGCATACTCTCTCTTGTTCTTGGAGAGCGGGTATGCCATCATAATCAGAACCAGCATCGTCCAGACAGTACCGAATACCACTCGTTTTACGGAAATCCAGAAGGAATTCCAGAATGCATCATCGCCCATGATCAGGTTATAGGACTTCAGATTGAATCCAATCGGGTAAATTGTTACCAGTCCGCCCTCAGCTGCCACTTTCGAGGAAAGAGACACACACAGCGTATACCACAGCGGATAAAAGCAGCTGAATGCCAATACGACCAGGATGATGGCATTTATGACTTTAAACAACTTTGAACCAAAGCTTTTGCTTTCTATCATAAAATATTACCTCCTCCTTAGAAAATACTGTAATCAGCAAACTTATATGCCAGTGTATAGGACACAACAACCAGTACAAAACTTACCACAGACTTAAACAGACCTGCTGCAGTAGCCAGTGAGAACTGCATGTTCGTAATACCGACACGATATACATAAGTATCCAGAATATCACCGGTCTCCATAACCAGCTGATTGTACATGTTGAATACCTGGTCGAAACCTGCATTCAGCACGTTGCCCATAGCCAGTGTACAGAGCAGAACAACCGTCGGAATCAGACCCGGCAGAGTGATATGCCACATCCGTTTCCAGCGTCCTGCACCATCAATAGCAGCCGCCTCATAGAGATTGGGGCTGATACCGGTCAATGCTGCCAGATAAATAACTGCATTGTAACCGAACTCTTTCCAGACATCGGTTCCGATTACAAGTCCTTTGAATGTCTCCGGAATCGTCATCAGCAGCAGTTTATCCATACCAAGTGCGGTACGTACTGTATTGAAGATACCGTTGGAGCCGAGAATATTGGAAATAATGTTTGCCAGAATAACCCAGGATACGAAGTGAGGAAGATATACGATGGTCTGAACCGTCTTTTTAAACTTCATATTTTTCACTTCATTCAGAAGCAGGGCAAAGATCAGCGGCACTATAATATTCAGTATAACCTTGGATACTGCAATAACCAGTGTGTTCCACAGTGCACGCTTTGCGTCCGGAATCACCCACAAATACTCAAACCATTTCAATCCGACCCATTTTGAACCAAACCATCCCTTGCTTGGATTGTAATCCTGGAATGCCATAACAATTCCGACCATCGGAACGATCGAAAACAGGAAAAGCCAGATATATCCGGGAAGTACCATCAAGGTATAGTGGAAGCTGTTTGATTTCCCGATACTGCGTTTCTTTTTTTTCAAAGTCTGCGCCTCCTTTGATGTTCGTTTCGATAAAATCGGGGCACAGGGTCCAGCCCTGTGCCCCTCTCTTATTGTTCTTTATGTACCGTGTCCTTTATTCAGCGAGGAATTCCTCTACCAGCTCAAGGATCTGATCGCCGCCCTGTGCATGCCAGTCGCTGCAGAACTTATCCCACTCATCCAGGCTCTTAGCACCTGTGATAAACTGAAGGATTGCCTGATCTTCCATATCAGATACCTGTGTCCAGTAAGTTTCCATACCATCGATGGTGTAATACAGTTCAGAATAAATCTTATTGTCCGGCTCGATGGTTGCATACGGACGATCACCAATCAGGATCGCATAGAGACGATTGAACTGACCGTTATTGGTATTAACATCCATATCGGTAACTGCCAGAGGTCTGGATCCGTCATAATCTGCGGAGATAACTTCTCCCATAGTAGCCACATCGTTTGCCAGGTTCTTGTACAGACCATTGAATTTGCTTCCGCCCTGCTGATAATCTTCAACAGTGCTCTCGCCCTTGATTACGCTCATAAGTGCATCATACTCATACTCGCACTCATCGGTAGCTGCCATAACGTTACGAAGCGGATACCAGTCGATTGCTACGGAAGTATCAAAGATGGACTCATCACGAACCAGTACGTTGTTCATGATAACGATTGCTTTCTTAACATCATCAGATGCGTTCTTGTTTACCATTGTATAGGTGGTTCCAACGTCCTTCATATGGATATTCCACTCACCGTCATTGGTGTACAGCGGATATGCCTGCCAGTTTGCATTATTATCTGTCTTGAAGGAATCGCCGTTGCCGTATCCTAATGACCACCACGGTCCCATGAAGATACCGCAGGTACCATTCTTAACATTGTTTGCATTGTCGCCATTGGTAGTAGTTCCAACCTCCGGATTGATCAGACCTTTTGCATACCAGTCATGCAGAGTGGTAAGAGCTTCTTTCATCTCATCCGTTGTGGTGCCCCAATACAGTTCTCCGTTATCATCGCGCAGGAAGTATCCGGGAGTTGCATTGAATGCCTGATATACTGCATCAAATCCATAACCGTTGTTGGAGGAATTCAGGAAGTTGGAGTAGGTTCTTCCGCCGTTATCGATACCAGCGATTGCATAGTCTTTGCTTAAGCCTGCATCCATAAATGCCTGAGCAACTGCACCAAGTTCATCAACAGTCTTCGGAACCTCCAGTCCCAGCTGATCCAGCCAGTCCTGACGGATGAAGTAAATATATACACCATCAGTATCAACCGTGATATTCGGAAGTGCTGTGAACACGTCATCTACTGTTGCGTTGCTGATTGCACGTCCTTCTGTGGTCTCGATAATCTCTTTTACCTGTTTGGAAGAATATGCATTGAATTCTGTCCAGAGATCTGCCAACAGATCGGATCTTGCAGCCTGTACCAGATAGTTACGGTTCGGAGCGATTACTGCGTCCGGAAGAGAAGCAGATGCGATACACAGAGATACTTTCTGCTGGAAATCAGAAGTATTACCTGCGGTCCAGTCGCAGACTACCTTAATATTATAGTTCTCAAGAAGATATCTGGTATACTGGTTATCATCTACGGAATCACCATCCGGAAGAGTGGTATCTACCGGGTTTACCTGATAGCCGTAATGAACTTCCACTACATGATCAAATTTTGCAAATGCTCTGTCATCATTCTCTCCCGGCAGAGCATCATCTTCAACATCTGAGGAACTGATCCAGTCACCGCTTCCGTCCACGGATGCCTCACCGCCGCCTGATGTATTCTCTGTACCTGACGTACCAGCTTCGGAGCTTGCTGATGCTGTTTCACCAGCGCTTGATCCTGTGCTCGATGTGGATGACGATCCTCCGTCACTTCCGCACGCTGCCAGGCTGAAGGCCATCACGGCTGTCATCATTAATGCAACTACTTTCTTCTTCATGTAACATCCTCCTTGTCATACATTATAGTAACACGTTCTTTTCCGGAGACCCGTTCTTTCCTTACGCCAGACGGCACTTTGTACAGTTTCAGGTGTCCTTACCGGTGTTTATGCGCTCATTATACATCCATCTTTTTTCTTTCGCAAGTGGTTTTTCGTAAAATTGCCATTATTTTTCAGTTTTTCCGGTATTTTATTGTGACTTTCGACGAGTTTTTCGCAATATATGCATGGTAAACTTCTGTTCGACCATTTTGGAAACCTTGTGCCTGTCTATCTTTGCAGATTTACATCCTTCGTTTTCATAATTCTTAGAATCTCCGCCTCATTTACCACATTAAAATCGTGCTGAATCATCAGTTTCATCACACTCGCCGTGATGGAAAAATCGATCGCTTTCTGCGGTTCAAATCCACGGACAATCGCATGCAGCAGCGCACCGGCAAACGCGTCTCCTGCTCCCACTGCTTCCAGGCTGTGTACTGTATGAACCGGACTTTCATAGAATCTTCCCCCACTGTAGTAGATTCCCATCCAGTCTCCATCCTCCACGGTGCGCATATTCCGGAGTACGCTTGCCACCGATTTACAGTTTGGATAGCGCCTGACAATCTCCTTCATCCCTTCTTTGTACGTGTCAATCTGATCAATACCGTGTGCCATATCTCCATCAAAAGCATGAATTCCAAGCGACGACTCAAAATCCTCATCATTGGCAATGCACAGATCAATCCAGTTCATCAGCTCTCCCATCACCTTCTGCGCTTTTTCCGTCGTCCACATCTTGGACCGGTAATTCAGATCACAGACCACCAAAATGAAGTGTTCCCTGCAATAGATCAGCGCATCCCTCACTGCCTGTTCAATCGAATCGCTCACCGCCGGAGTAACCCCTGAAAAATAAAAGATATCCACATCCTTTAAAATCTGATCCCACGAAAACTCCTGTGCTTCTGCCATTGCAAACGCACTGTATTCCCGGTCATAAAGCACGCTGGTAGGCCGGATATTACTTCCCTTTTCAAAATAATAGATGCCAAGCCTGGATCCGCCCAGAAGGACACGGGAGGTATCCACACCGTAGCGGCGCACTTCATTGAGTGCCGCCAGACCTACCGATTGATCCGGCACCTTTGTCACAAAGGAAACCTCGTCGCCCAGCATAGAAAGCGACACGGCCACATTGGATTCCGCTCCCCCATAGCTCGCCTCAAAAGTATCCGACTGAAGGATACGCAGATATTCCGGCGTCTTCAGCCGGAGCAAAAGTTCTCCAAACGTTACTACCCTCATATTCTTTTCCTCCTCATTTTCCGATTACTGACTGCTATTCCTATTGTATCAGAAAAGACCCGGAAATTCATCATTTCCGGGTCTTCTCTTTATCATTAATTATTTAAAAATTGGTAATCAGCAAACACCCTGTGCAATCATTGCATCAGCAACTTTCTCGAAGCCCGCAATATTAGCGCCCATCACATAGTCGCCTGCATGACCGTAACGCTCTGCAGAATCTACGATGTTGTGTGTAATGTTGATCATGATGGTCTGCAGTTTTGCATCTACTTCCTCAAAGCTCCAGGAGAGACGCTCGGAGTTCTGGGACATCTCCAGTGCGGAAGTCGCAACACCACCTGCATTTGCTGCTTTTCCAGGTGCAAAGATTACATTATGCTCCTGCAGATATTTGGTTGCTTCCAGAGTAGTAGGCATGTTAGCGCCCTCGCATACTGCGATGCAGCCATTCTCAACCAGTGCCTTTGCGTCATCCAGAAGCAGCTCGTTCTGTGTTGCACACGGCAGCGCAAGATCTGCTTTCACTACCCAGACACCGCGTCCTTCATGGTACTCAGAATTCGGACGATATTTCTTGTACTCGGTCAGACGGGCACGATTTACTTCCTTAATCTCTTTGAGTGCAGCTACATCAATTCCGTCCGGATCGTAAACCCATCCATTGGAATCGGAGCAGGTCAGCACTTTCACGCCCAGCTGAGTTGCCTTCTCGATCGCGTAGATTGCAACGTTTCCGGAACCGGATACGCATGCGGTCTTGCCTGCGATATCGATGCCATTGACCTTCAGCAGTTCTTTGGTCAGGTACAGGAGACCATAACCGGTAGCCTCTGTTCTTGCCAGAGATCCGCCGTAGCTCAGACCTTTACCGGTCAGAACACCCTCATACAGTCCGCGGATTCTCTTATACTGTCCAAACATATAACCGATTTCTCTTGCGCCTGTTCCGATATCACCAGCCGGTACGTCGGTATCTGCGCCGATATATTTGCAAAGCTCTGTCATAAAGCTCTGGCAGAATGCCATAACTTCACGGTCTGATTTGCCCTTCGGATCAAAGTCAGAACCGCCCTTGCCTCCGCCGATGGGAAGTCCGGTCAGAGAGTTTTTGAAGATCTGCTCGAATCCCAGGACTTTGATAATACCAAGGTTTACAGACGGATGAAGGCGAAGACCTCCCTTATAAGGTCCGATTGCACTGTTGAACTGTACACGGTATCCGGTGTTTACCTGAACCTGTCCTTTGTCATCTACCCACGGAACACGGAACTTAATCTGACGCTCCGGCTCAACCAGTCTCTCAAGAAGAGCAACTTTTCTGTATTTCTCTTCATTTGCATCGATTACAGGACGCAGAGACTCCAGAACCTCTTTGACCGCCTGATGGAATTCCGGCTCAGCCGGGTTTTTTGCAATTACGGACTCAATAACCTCATCTACGTATGACATTGCTTGTTTCCTCCTTCTATTTTTTCTCCCTAAATATAGAACTATGCGTTGAAAAGACCTGTTTTGTCTTTTTGCTGCCATTCGTGATCCGCCCTAATTTTCTAAAGGGCGATGAACGGTATGTATTATAGCATAAAATATCCGGAAAATGCAATATAATGCAAAAAAACTTTCTTAAAATCCGTTATTTTGTCGTATTTTCTAATGATTATGTGCATAGAATCTGCTGTTTTGTATATTTTAACGAAATTTTGCATTCTTCAGCAAAAAAATGAAAACTTTACACCTAATTTTCAAAAGAAATCACTTTTTAAAAATCAGTAAATAAAGTTTTCATTCTCATTTTTTTATAAAGTTTGACGTGCAGATCCGGTTTTTACTTTTTTTCTTCTTCACACTGTACCCAAATGTACCCAGTTTTTTCCCCAGACCATAATATTCTCCATGAGAATATACCATGGGCCGTGCCAGATTCAAATCAAATCTGCCCTTCTCATCCATACACGTTTCCTCTGCATGCACAGCCAATACCCGCGCCACAAACATATGATGCGATCCCAGTTCAAGAATCTGTTCCACTTTACATTCAATGTTCACCGGTGCCTCATCAATCATCGGCGCACAAACCTGCGAAGCCTCTGTCTTTGTGAGACCCAGTTTTTCAAACTTATCCACATCCCGGCCGGATTTCACCCCACAGTAATCCACAGCATAGCACAGCTTTTCTGTGGACAGATTGATCACAAATTCCCCTCTCTCTTTCAGCATCTGGTAACTGAACCGTTCCGGTCTCACAGAAATCGATACCATGGGAGGATTTGTGCAAACCGTCCCGGCCCATGCCACCGTAATAATATTATCCGTTCCGTCTTTTCCCCTTACCGATACCATGACCGCCGGCAAAGGATAAAGCATATTTCCGGCCTTCCAAACCTGTTTTCCCATTCGCACATCCGTCCTTACTGATTCTGAAGCGCCATCATAAATGCCGGAATCAGCTGTTTCTTTCTCGATACCACGCCTTTTAAGACACAGCTGTCTCCTTCCACCGATATCTCAAACGCTTTCTCGATCACTTCCTTTGCGCCGCTTCCGTAATACAAAAGCTCCGTCGATTCCTCAATGATATTCGTCAGCATAAAGAAGACCATCTCAATCCCGTGCTTTCCACACTCATGCTTCATGCTCGGCAGAAGCTGCGTCTTAATGGATTTCAGTTCTTCGGCATCCATGGAATTAATCTGTCCTACGCCGAAGGTAACATCCCCCATGATAAATTTCTTGAAATCCTGATAGAAGATTTCCTCCGGTGATTTATCCTTCAGGTTACTTCCCGCACGGAACATTTCGGATGCAAATTCGGGAATATCAATTCCGGCGATTTTTGCCAGTTCCTCTGCAGCAGCCTTATCCACAGATGTACAGGTCGGCGAGCGGAACATCAGAGTATCCGAAATAATCGCTGCACAAAGCAGACCTGCAATACTCGGCTCGATCTCCAGATCCTTCTCCTGATAGATCTGATACATAATGGTACCGGTACATCCCACCGGCTGATTCCGGAAAAATACCGGCGACATGGTTTCCAGAGATCCCAGACGATGGTGATCAATGATCTCCAGAATCTGCGCCTCTTTTACATTATCCACTGCCTGGGACACTTCATTGTGATCCACCAGAATCAGCTGTTTACCTTTGTTTCCGATCAGATTCCGTCTGGAAATGGTTCCGACATATTTTCCCTTCTTATTCAGGATCGGGAAATCTCTGTGACGCTGGTTTTTCATCACTTCCTTGATATCATCCACAAAATCATCCACCGTGAAGGTAATCAGGTTCTTTTGCTTCATCAGGTACTTGACCGGAATACTCTGATTGATCAGGCGCGCAATCGTATAGGTATCATGCGGTGTACTGATAATCACACAGCTTCTCTCCTCCGCAAGACGCAGAATCGTTTTGGAAACTTTTGCCCCCAACCCCACAATAATACAGCTGGCATCCATCTCAATGGCACAGAGCTGGTCCTCCGCACGGTTTCCCAGGATCACCAGATCATCTTTTTCAATATAGTTTTCCATCGTATCCGGATGGAAAGAACCAATCACAACTTTCCCTTTGATAAAATATCCGTGTTCATTTCCTACCAGAACTGTTCCATCCAGTGTTTCCGCGATACTGCGGTACTGCGTACGTGCCGCGGACATCACATGACTGTCGTAGGCATCCATGTAAGATTCCGCAATATCACTCACCGTAATCAATCCCTGCAGGTCATTGGAAGGTGAGGTGATCGGTAGTGTCACCACATGATTATTGTTCATCAGCTCCCATGCTTTTTTTACGGAAATAGAACTGGAAACGCCAGGCACTTCATGAATATCAATCTCCTTCACCTGTGTGCCTGCATTTGGCAGATATCCAGGCGTGCGCACGCCGAACCGTTTCAGGACATACTCTGTCTCTTCATTAATCTGTCCCGCGCGTCTCGCCACAAATGTCTTTCCCTTTTCTGTTCTGTTTTTAATATCTGCATAAGCAATCGCCGAACATATGGAATCTGTATCGGGATTCTTGTGTCCAATCACATATACTCTGGCATTCGATTTCATCATTCTCCTCCGATTTTGCCGTCACTGCTGTACCATCGAGCAATTCTATTTGAGGCCCGGCTGTTTCAAGTGGTACCAAAACAGCAACCCTTTGTTCGCTATTCACATCTTATCATCATTTTTACAGCTGGTCAAAGAAAATATTTTGTGATATAATGCAGCCAACTTTAATGATAAACGAGGTGGAAAATTTATGTCAGATGAAGAAAAAGTAACAATGGATGACTATTCCGCAGAACTGGAGGCTTCCTTTCAGAAAATTGAAGAAGGCGACATTCTCACCGGTACCGTCATCTCTGTTGACGAGAAAGAGATTATTCTGGATCTGAAATATTACGCAGAGGGCGTGATAAAAGCGGAAGACTTCAGCCGGGAACCGGGATTCAATGTGAAGGAAAGTGTTCATCCCGGAGATGAAGTATCTGCCACCGTTGTCAGAAAGGATGACGGACACGGAAATATTCTTCTCTCCCGCGTGGAGGCAAACGATATTCTGGCCTGGGAGAAGCTCAATCAGCTCAAAGAAGACAAAACGGTTCTTACAGTAAAAGTAAAAGGCATTGTGAATGCCGGTGTCATTGCCTATGTGGAAGGAGTCCGCGGTTTTATCCCGGCATCCAAGCTCTCCCTTAACTACGTGGAGGATCTGAACGAATACCTGAATAAAGAGATTCAGGTACAGGTCTTTGATGTGGACAAAGAAAAGGACCGTCTGATTCTCTCTGCCCGGGAGTTACTCCGCGAAAAGGCAGAAGAAGAGCGCAAGGAAAAAATCTCAAACGTAGAGGTTGGTCTGGTGACAGAAGGTACCGTAGAAAGTCTGCAGCCCTACGGCGCATTTGTTAATCTCGGAAACGGCATCTCCGGTCTGGTTCACATTTCCCAGATCAGCGGAAAACGCATTAAGCATCCTTCCGCAGTGCTTACCGTTGGCGATAAGGTAAAAGTCAAAGTCATTGCCATCAAAGACGGTAAATTAAGTCTCTCCATGAAAGCACTGGAGGATGTGGCAGCAGAAGAAATTCATGAAGAGGAGATCGTTCTTCCAAAATCAGAAGAGCTGACCACCAATCTGGGTTCACTGTTTGCAAAAATCAAACTGAACTGATCCCTGCGGGGAATAAAGTCCCTGTGTAAAAACAAAGCGGAAGCTTTCCGATATGCAGTCTTTTTCTGCCGGAAAGCTTCCGCTCTGTTTTATTTTTTCACAGGAATGTCAGATTCCTTTTCTTTGTTTCTCACCAGTTTCTGCAGTTCCTCCACGGAGAGTTCCTGCGACGGGTGGCACTCCTGCGATCCGAGATAACACAAAATATTGTGAAACAGGGTTCTCGTCTCCGGATACTGCAGGGCAAACCGCAGTTCCATACCGCTTACCATAACCGTTCCGTTTCCGACTTTCGCCTCAAACAAAAGACCCATATGTTTCAGACGCTTGCCGCTGTCAGCCACCGTCAGAATAGGTTTGATCTGCTTTGGCAGAATCAGGGGTCTTCCGCACGTCATCTGCCACCACTGCCAGTTTGTGTGGTTTTCCGTCGGAAAATTCCGAAAGATCGGATGCTCCGTCCGAATGATCATTCCCATACCGCCTTCCTGATCCGGGAACGTACCGACAGACCAGAAATCCGTTGTAAACTGGCCCCCGATGGAAGAGGGAAGATTCTCCGCAAGCGGTTTCGGTTCCAGATAAACAATTCCTCCATCCCGTAAATATTGTTTCACATCTTCGTCCAGCACAGAGGCGATTCTGATGTTGGTTCCCTGCA
Organism: Fusicatenibacter sp.; assembly: GCA_022766945.1. Lineage (GTDB taxonomy): Bacteria > Bacillota > Clostridia > Lachnospirales > Lachnospiraceae > Fusicatenibacter. The sequence continues at coordinate 139,032 of JALEOU010000069.1, forward strand.
GGTCTGTAAACTCATACGTTTCTTCCCGTTCCATTCCGGCTATCCGTTCCAGTTCCGGATACACCCAGATCGGATATTCATTCTGATAATCACCTGCGGTAACCACCAGTCTTAACTGCTCCGCTTTTTCAAACAGACACAGGTCCTGCTCGATTTTTCCAACTTTCCGAAGACCCTGATTCTCATACTCAGTCTCCCGAAAACAACCTTCCACCACCTGATCGCTTCCCCGAAAGATCTGCCAGGAAATGGCTGTGCGCAGCGCACTCTTTCCATAATTTGCCAGCAAAATCTCTGCTGTCAGTTTTTCGGTATTCCAGTACGTGTATTTGTCCAGCAATACCAGCGGCACAACAGGTGAGAAAAACGCCCGGAATCGTTCCGGCCGCGCAAATGCGTGAGGTTTCGGATCCAGATGGCTGTCAATCATTCCCACAAGCGCGGTTCCCTGTCCCGGAAAATCCTGCAGCCCCAGCAGGGAAAGACCGCTCATTCCTTCTGTCCGAAGCACTGATTCGATTTCCTCCCGGTAGCCTAACAGTGCAATCTCTCCGGTTGCTTCCACCCATTCCTTCCAGTTTTCCAGCTCTCCTCTTTCCTTCGCATTTTCCCGCATCATCTCATAATTTACAGGCTGCGTCACTCCCTGGAATTTCTCAATCTCATCAAATTCCGGCAGGACTTCAAACTGACCTACCTCAAATCCAAATACCGGCTTTCCTTCTTCCTGTATTTTTCTGACTCCTTCATCGAAATTGGTCCTGGTATTGGGATACGCCTGATTGATATGGCCTTCCATATTCGCTCCCGCACCGCGCAGGAAAAATTCTTTATAATTGTGGGATGTATAGAAATCACTCTTCACATCCGTGCCCCACTGTCCGTAATGGCCATTGGAGGAACCCGCATACAGTCTCGTGGAATCCAGTTTCCGCGCATAGTCCAGCAGTTCTTCTTTTCTCTCTTCTCCGATTTCTTCGCTCCACAATTCATTGCCAAAGGAGAGCATCACAAAGGAAGGATGATTTGCCAGTTCTCTTAAGATCTGTGTCAGCTCTTTTTTATAGTAATCATAGCTTTCTTCTGTCCCAAACGCGTTCTGATAATCCCAGTGACTCAGCTCCGGCTGCATCATCATTCCAAGGCGGTCTGCTGCGGCAAAAGCTGCCTCCGGAGGACACCAGGAGTGAAATCGCATGCAGTTCACTCCATAGGAAGCATACGTTTTCAGAATCTTTGTCCACCGCTCCTCCTCCATGGGCGCATATCCCGTTTCCGGAAAGACGGCGCAGTTTGCTTCCCCTCTCAGGAAGAATTCTCTTTTGTTGATCGTAAGTCTCATCCTCTGGCTGACTCCGAAATCACGCACTCCAAACCAGACGTTCTTTTCTTCCAGATTTTTTCCTCCGATCCGGACCTGATAGAGATTACCCTCTTCCTCATCCCACCGCTTCACATCCTTTTTCAGCGACATCTCTTTGATCTCGAAGGTTTTTCGTTCCCCTTTCCGAAGAGAAACCCGGCAGGTCTTCTCCCCGTCAAATGCTTCACAGGAAAGAAACAGCTCTCCTGTATAATCTTCCCCCGCATCCATCACCAAATGCGCATCCACAAACTCTCCCCGGGGATACAGACACACATCATCGATGAAAACCTGTTTTTTCTGGCGGATCCGGAGAAATCCCAGCATGCCGTTCCAGTTGGTCTGCGTCTCATCGGTAGCTGCCGAGGAAGTCAGAATTCCAAGCTGCGGCAGTCCCGGATAACTGTTGTCGGAAATCACTTCCAGTTCCAGTTCTTCTTTGCCTTCCAGAGATGCCTTTTTCACACAGTCGGTCACTTCAAACACATACGGCGTAGACAGCGTACCTTTTCCCATCTCCGGGCATTCCCTGCCGTCACACTTCAACGACAGGCAGCGCGCACGTTCCACTTCAAAGAAGCTCCGCTTATCCTGTTCCAGTTCTCCGATGCGGATCGTTCTCAACAATCCGGCTGCCCCCTCAAAAGTGTGCTTTCTCGTAAGGCGGTTATCCAGCCTTTCCTTGTCCTTTTCCCCGATTCCGTTTGTATCCAGCGTTCCGGGAAATTTCGCCTCATACAGACTTCCATCCGGCATCCGCACTTTCCATATTCCCGCTAAATCCATAGATTTCCTCAATCCTCCCGTCAGTGAAGTCAAAAATCTTACTGCTGCTCAAGCACAGGAAAACTTTCCCTGTTTACAATGCACTGACAGTTTCGATGCAGCTTCAGCAAAGATACCGGGACTTTTGTTGTAATTACATCGTTGAGATAGTATTCCAGGCCCTTCTCCTTTTCCTTTCCATCAGCCAGCAGCAGAATTTTCTGTCCCCTGAACAGGTCTTCCATTCCAAGGGTAAGTCCGCCCACAACCTTTTTCTCTGTATGGCTCAAAAGCTCGTGGGTCTTTGTCTTGTCATCCAGCAGAATCGTATGTGCAGGTCCGATCAGCTCCTCACCGGGCTCATTCAATCCCAGATGACCGTTCATACCGATTCCGAGAATTACCAGATCTATCTGCGACAGATTCTGATAAGCTTCTTCGATTCTTCTGCATTCCGCTTCTTCCTCACCGGTATTCATGGCAAAATGAAGATACTGCTTTTCGTCAATTCCAAACGGCTCCAGAATCTCTTTGCGGATAAAATATTCACAGGTAGCTTCATTGTCCGCATCCAGGCCGGCCCACTCATCCAGTTTTATAATTGTGAGGCGGCTGACGTCCGTCTGATTTTCCCTTACCTTCTCCGCCAGCATGCGATAGGCCAGTCTGGGAGAATGGCCCGTTGCAATCACAATCGCTGCCTCCGGGTTCTTTTCAATTACCTCATAAATCACATCTGCCGCTTCCCGGCTCATTTCTTCATAATTATCTCTGATTAACACATTTTTTCTCATGATTTATTGATTCCTTTCACATAAAAAAGGCTGTCATCAAAACAGAACTGATTCTATTTTGTGACAGCCTTTCGGATCTACCAGCTCATTTCCGGCAGAATTTCTTTCTCACGTTCAAACATCTCATCGATCAGCGCCACTGCATTGTTGTAATTGGAAATTGTAGGATCCAGCAGCATTGCCTGAAGAAGTTTATTTCTGGAGTGCTCTGTGTATGCTTCGATCACCAGCTGGTGAATTGCTCCCTGCTGATTGATCATCGCAGTGACAGCCGGCGGAAGTGCCGGAACATCCATCGGATGAATTCCTTCTCCATCCAGCATGCACGGGCCTTCCACACACATATCCGGAAGGATTCCCGGGATCTGTCCTTTGTTCAGCTGGTTCAGTGACGGAATATAGCGATGAAGATCAAAGGCGATGGCCTCGATAATCGGAATTCCGTATTCATGGGATCTCTTCAGACCTTCCTCTCCGATCACAAAGCACTTCCTGTACTCTTCATCCTTATCCTTGTCCACTTCCGAGAAAGCAATGCCTGTCGGATTGGAACAGAAGTCATAGACAAATCTTGGCGTTTTTTTGGTCTCCCACGGTTTTTCCTTTACCGGATCAAAGAAATACTGAATCTTTGTGCTTGCCAGGAATTCATCACTCCATGCAATGTATTCACCGATATGGTTGGTTCCCGGATACGGATACAGGCCATATGTTCTCAGCATAATTCTGGAAAGGCCTACCTCATCCCAGTTTGCCAGCCAGTGACTCTGCTGTTCTTTCTCACGGAACAGCGGATACAGATCCTCTCCGGTTTCCTTATCCCGAATGGAGGTCAGCCAGCCAAAATGATTCAGACCGTAGCCAACGATTTCCAGTTCTTCCGGTTTTCTCTCCAGAACCTTTGCCACCTGATCAACGCCCATCTCAAAGCCATGGCACACACCGACTGCATGGATTTTCGTCAGTTTCAGCACTGCTTCCACCAGTTTTGCCTCCGGATTGGTGTAGTTGATTAACCATGCCTCCGGACAGATTTCTTCCATTCTGTGAGCGATATGAAGTGTCGGCCCTAAGTTTCTTAATGTATGGAACATTCCGCCGGGGCCGCCGTTTTCTCCGTACACCTGACGGAATCCGTATCTTCTCGGAATATGGAAATCCATAGACCAGTAGTGATAGCGGTCTACCTCGATTGCGGAGACAACAAAATCTGCGCCGCAGAGAGCCTCATCCAGATCCGTGGTCGCACAGAGTTTTAAGGTTCTTCCGGAATATGCCACCGCCTTCTTTGCATATTCATAGCTGACTTCCAGCGCATGCTGATCGATATCCATCAGACATACCTCCAGAGGAAGCGAATTGATCAGATCGCTCAGAAGAATATCTGACAATGTAGCGGGGCAGAACGAGCAGCTTCCTGCTCCCACCATAACAATCTTTAATTTCTCGTACTTTTTCATAATACTTTTTTCCTTTCCAAGCTGCCATGATCACTCACCAGCGCAGCAAAATTATACGATAACGAATCCGTTTTCTTTTCATCCCTGTAAAACAGCATATTTGCGCCAACCAGTGCAGAATTCTGGTTTCCGCAGGCCGGCAGCATCTCAAACGGACTCAGAAAATCTTCTTTTCCACAGCAGTCTTCCATAACAGCATCCTGGATCAGGGAAAAATACTTTTTGGAAAAACCTCCCGCCAGAATAATCGTATCCGGTTTAAACACAACATTCAGACTCCAGATTCCGTTTTTCATATCCGTTAAAATCTGGTTCAGCAATTCCAAAGCTGTTTTCTCCTGACTGCAGGCCTTTTCATATACCTCATCAAAATCCTGAAATCCGGCTTCCTGTGCTCTCTCATTTACTGCTTTCCCCGAGCAAAGGCTTTCAAAGCATCCCTTGTGACCGCAATAACAGTTCGGACCGTTCGAGGAAACAATGATATGTCCCATTTCCGGATGATATTTTCCGGCCCGGTACAATTCGCCTTCCTGCCAGAAAGCGACACCAATACCGGTGCCAAGCGTAATCATCAACACTCTCTGATCTCTCAGATTTCTCTGAAAAACCTCTCCAAGCAGCGCGCCGTTGGCATCATTTTCCAGCCTCACCTCGAGCCCTGACCGCCGGGAAAGATCTTCAACAATCGGAAATCCCATCCACCCCTCAAGTGTATAAGGATTTTCTACAGTTCCTGTTTCTATATTCACCGGTCCGGTACAGGACACTCCGATTCCCCGCAGATTTCCTGTACTGATCCCAACCTGGCTGCACAGGTCAGACAGTATCTCTGTCACCCTGTTCATTGCCTCTTCTCCGCTCTGATGGTCCGCATCTGTCGGAAAACACTGATCCGCCAGCACATTGCCAAGGCTGTCTACAATTCCCACATGTATCTTTGTTCCGCCTATGTCGACTGCACCTATTACTTTTTCCACCATAACGTTATTTCTACCTTTATTTTATTCTGTAATACTCGTGTTACAGAATCGTATCCCACAGCTTATTGGAAGCCATCAAAGCACTTCCGATTACTCCCGTATATTCCGTATGACAGCCCTGAAGAGTCACATCCGACAAAGTTGTCGACTGCACCGCATCGCGAATCGCTGTGACCAGCCGTTCTCCTCCGTTTAAAATCAACTGTCCTCCGACTACAATGTGCGGAATATCCAGCGTATTGACCAGATTGGAAATAAACGGACAGAGCAGATTTACCACATATCCAATCATCTCATCGCTGACCCGGCTGCTGATGCGATAATCCGCAAAGCGCTCACACAGCGCACCGTGAGAGATATGCTCCTCCAGCCATCCGGTTTTTTGGCGAGATACAATTCCCGTCATATCCTGCAGGGAATATCCTATTTCCCCGCACATATTTCTGCTTCCGTGGCGAAGCTCACCATTCAGAATGATGCCGGATCCGATACAAGAACCAATGGAGATATACATCATATCCTGCGTATCCTGATTGATTCGCCTCACATAATATTCACCTACTGCACAGGCATTGACATCATTTTCTATGAACACCGGTTTCCCGAAGCGCTTCTCCAGACTATCCAGCTGTCCTGAAATATCTCTCGGCTCCATGACACCAACATAGGGGGCAAAGTTTACCACCCTGGCATCCGGATTCACTGCGCCGGGAATTCCAAGACCAATTCCCATGTAGTCCAGATTTTCTTTTTTCAGCATCATCTCGATCTTTTCTATGCTTCCGCAAAGTATGGAGAAGAAATCCCCTCCCAGATTGGAAGGAATCTTGGCGGTTGTCTGAAAACGGATTTCCCCGTCCAGATTCACCAGTCCCACCTGCAGATTATTGCCCTCGAATTCCACACCCACAGAAAGCATCACATCCGGGTTGAACGACATCATCACCGGACTTCTGCCCACGGAGCCATTCTTTTTCTCTCCCATGCGGAGAATTCCCTTGGCCACAAACTCATTCACAATCGCCATAATGGACGGACCGCTCATGCCGGTTAGCTCAGACAATTCTACTCTGGTGATCTCTCTTCGCTCTCTGGCTATATCAAAGACGATTTTTCTGTTCATTTGTTTCATATCGGTTGAAACCATTGCTCTCATATGTCATCTTCTCCTGGTAATCAGGAGGGAGGATTCTCCCTCCTGGATATTTTTACCATTATTATACCAAGATTCTTACTCAATGCCTAATTTTTTTAGATTTTCTTCGTATTTTGTCTGCTGGTAGGAGAGCAGTTTTTCCCAACCGAGGCTATCTCTCTGTTCAAAAAAGTCAGCCAGAATAGTGTCAAACTCTTCATCGCTGGATGCGGTGATCAGTTTTGGCAGTGTGGTTCCCCACAGAAGATCGATGTCCTGTTTGATTTCGCTTTCATCAGAACCGGATTCCGGATCCAGATTGGAATATTCGGAACCGCTGACTACATAATCCACGCCCCATTTGTACATCTGTGCCAGATATTCCTGCGGGTCAGATCCCCAGTTGTTTGCAGATACCGGGTCTCCCAGCATCCAGAGCGGATCCTGACCGGTAAGTCTGTTGTAAGCATCGTAATCATTGTTAAACAGATCCTGATATTCCTGTGTCAGATGCGGTGTTCCGTCTGCATCCAGCTCACAGCTCTTGCCAACTTCACCAAACATAGCATCCTGAGTTCCCTCTTTGCTGATCCAGTAGGTCATAAACTCGATAGCTCTCTCCGGATCCTTGCAATTCTTTGTAATACAGGTAACGGTCCATCCACCGATGCTCGGACCTTCCAGTGCCGGATCATTTCCGCTGTTCGGTCCCTGGATAGCGATGTATGCGGAGTTCGGATCCTGATCCCAAAGCATCTGCTGCTCAGCAACAAAGTCACAGTTCTGATACAGCAGTGAGAAGACACGTCCCTGTGCGATCTCTTCCTCCACCTGCTGTCTGCTGTCGGTAAATACATTGGAAGCGATGAGTCCCATCTCGTTTGCTTTGCGGAAAGTCTTCAGCCAGGTCTGATAGTTTTCATCTTCTCTTCTGTCATACAGCTTTCCATCGATGGCCTTCGGAATTCCAAGGTAATCCATCAGGTAACGATCCAGAGAATAGTTTCCGGTATCACTGAAGTCATGGAATGCGATCGGAATAAAGCCTTCTATCTGATCTCCGTACATATCTTCTGCTGCCTGCAGAGCATTCAGGAAGTTTTCCGGTGTAGACATATCCGGGCTTCCGATGGCTTCGTAATAGTCATTCTTGACATTGAAAGTCTGATAGATATTGATCTTGGTCAGTTCATCGTACTGCTCCGGTGAAATGGAAGCATTGGGATAGCCGTAGGTTTTTCCGTCTGCCTGAGCGAACCAGTTCATGGTCTGCTCGGAAGTCACTTCATAGAAGTAAGGATCATACTTATCAGCCAGATCATTCAGTGAATAAAGAAGACCTGCGTCCACCATCTGTTTTACCAGCGGATCTGCAGCTTCCAGTGTAATTACATCCGGAAGTGTATTGCCGGCGATCATGGTGTTCATCTTTTCACTCTCGCTTCCGGAAGGAACGATAAAGTTAATCTTCACACCGGTTTTCTGCTCCATGTACTGGGAGAATTCTCCCTCATCCCACCAGCTTCCATACCAGGAATAGTTGACATACCAGTCTAAAGTGATCGGATCCGTATCATCCTTCCAGGCAGGTTCTCCTTCTTTTGCCTCTGTTTTTGCCGCCGGCAGATCGCTTGCACTCTCTTTGGAATCTCCGCCGCAGCCTGCAAGCATGGAAACAGAAACTGCTGCACACAATACCAATGCAATTGTTTTTCTCATACATTTTCTCCTTTCGCGTCTTTCAAGACGTTTTCCCTCTTTTGAGGATATTATTTATATGTATCAGCCCTTTACAGAGCCAACTATAATTCCCTGTACAAAATACTTCTGTAAAAACGGATAAACACATACAATCGGGAAGGTCGTAACCACCATGGTAGCGTATTTGACTGTCGTGGAAGTTACCATCGAGCTTCTGACTGATGCCGGCATATTCGCCGTAATTCTTGTGGAGGAGCTTTCAGAGATAACCTTATAAAGGAAGGTCTGAATCGGCACCAGCCACTGTTTGTTTGTAATATAGATGACACCGGTAAAGTAGTCATTCCACTGACCTACACCATTGAACAATGCGATCGTCGCAATTACCGGTGTGGAAACCGGGAGAATAATTTTCAGGAAAATCACAAAGTCATTGGCTCCGTCGATTTTTGCGGATTCCTCCAGTTCTGCCGGTATATTCCGGAAGAAAGTCATGAAAATAATCGCTTTGTAGAAGCTGAATAAACTCGGGATAATGTACACCCAGAAGCTGTCCAGCATTCCAAGACTCTTAATCACAAGGAAGTAAGGAATCAGACCGCCGGAGAAAAACATGGTGACAACTCCCAGCATCATGAAAATCTTTCTTCCCACAAGGTAGGTTTTTGACAATCCATAGGCAACCATTGCGGTGAAAAATACGCTGGTTACCGTACCAATCATGGTCTTCAGGATTGTAATGCCAAATGCAGTGAAAATCTCGCTGCTCTCAAATACCGCCGTATAGTTCTTGATACAGAATTTTCTCGGCCACCAGTAGATTCCGCCCTTTAACACCTCTGTTCCTTCACTTAAAGAGTTCACGATCACGTACCAGACCGGATATACCATACAGAAACAGATCAGAATCATGACCAGCGCGTTGACGACATCAAACGCTTTTACTTTTTTGTGTTTTCTTACTTTCATCTTTCCATCCTCGCTTAAAACAGGGAACTGCCTTCCAGTTTTCCTGTCACATTATTCGCAATTACCAGCAGAATCAGTGAAATGACGGACCGGAACAGACCAATGGCTGTTGCATAAGAGTAACTTGCATTTCCGATACCGATTTTGTAAACAAACATATCAATTACATTACTTGCCGAATCATTCAGCGAATTGTGCAGTACGAAGATCTGATCGAAGTTGGATCCCATAATGCCGCCGACCTGCAGAATGAACAGAATCGCGATGGTACTGGTAATCTCCGGAAGTGTGATATACCACAGTCTCTGCATACGTTTGGCACCGTCGATCTCTGCCGCTTCATACAGAGACAGGTCAATACCGGAAATCGCTGCCAGGTAAATGATGGCGCCCCATCCCAGCTCTTTCCAGATATCCGAGATCACCGCGATGCCCCAGAAATATTTCGGGGTAGCCAGAAGATTGACTCCTTCGTCCAGAAGTCCCACGGCGTTCAGAATCTTTACGATCACGCCTGTATCGGACAGCCAGGTAATCATGATACCGCCCAGCACAACCCAGGAGAGGAAGTGAGGGAGATAAGACAATGTCTGAACCACTCTCTTAAACCGGATGTTCTTGATCTCGTTCAGAAACAGCGCGAAAATAATCGGCGCCGTAAAACCAAATACGAGTTTCAGAAGGCTGATGCCCAGCGTGTTTTTCATAATCTCGGGAAATGCACGGTCATTGAATAATTTGGTAAACCATTTCAGACCGACCCATTCGCTGGTACCGAGTGTGTCTGTGATGCGGTAATTCTGAAATGCGATCTGACATCCGTACATGGGGAAGTAGCAGAACACCAGAAGCCATATGATACCCGGAATTACCATCATCAGCAAAAACTTTTGTTTCTTGATTCGTGCCCACAGGTCACTTTTCTTTCCTTTCATTGATGCTTTTTTCCTTTCTTTTTCGCTCATTAATTTATTCATTTAATTATTGATTAGATTATATAATATTGCCTATTTTAAGTCAATACATTTTCAATTTTTCGTCTTTTTATACATTTTCATCTATTTCTTTTTAGTAATATTCACTCATTGACATCGGTTTTTGCCCATGCTATGTTAGTCTTGCATAATATATAATAATTCATTTAATAATTGATTTTAAGGAGGATTAGCAAACAATGCTGGGACAAACATACAGAAAACAGTTGCTTGAGCAAATGACCCTGCGTGAAAAAGCCGCCGAGCTGTCACAGCTCTGGGGAGAAAACCCGGACGGTACCCTGATGGGCCTCCGCCATGGTTTTCAGAAATCAACACATCTGATGGATCATGCCGGATCCTTTCTCGGATTTAACGGCGCCGAACTGGTCCTGGAAGCTCAGCGCCTTCATATGGAAGCAAATACACATCACATTCCGCTTCTCTTTATGACGGATGTGATTCATGGTTACAAGACGATCTTTCCCTCTGTGCTCGGAATCGGAACCACCTGGGACCCTGCACTTGCAGAGGAGATGGCTTCCGTTGCCGCTGCTGAAGCAGCTGTCAGCGGAGTCCATGTCACCTTTTCTCCCATGGCCGATCTTGTACGGGATGCGCGCTGGGGAAGAGTAACGGAAAGTACCGGGGAAGATCCTTATCTGAACAGCCTGTTTACCGCAGCCTTTACCAGAGGTTACCAGGGAGACGGCATTGACAAACCGCTCCACATCGCCAGCTGTGTCAAGCATTTCGCCGGATACGGAGCTGCGGAAGGCGGAAGAGACTATGACAGCACACAGATCGGAGATTATTCCTTATATAATGACTATCTTCCGGCTTTTTCCTCTGCCATCGATGCCGGCTGTGAACTGCTGATGCCCGGCTTCAATGCACTTAACGGAATGCCATGTACCTGCAACCGCACTCTTCTCCAGGATATTCTGCGCGATGATCTGCAGTTCAAAGGCATCGTGATCAGTGACTGCACAGCCATCTGGGAGCTGGTTCCCCACGGAGTCTGTGCCGACAACGCCGAGGCAGCCAAACGTTCTTTTGAAGCAGGCATTGATATTGAAATGGTATCCTCTACTTTTTACGAGAATCTTGAGAAGCTGGTGGAAAGCGGTGACATTTCTATAGAACAGATTGACGCAGCGGTAGAGAGAATTCTCTTATTAAAAGATAAAATGGGACTTTTCGAAAATCCGTATAAGGATGCGGATCCCGAAAAAGAAAAAGAACTTCATCTCTGTGCCGCCCATCGTGCACTGGCCAGAAAAGCCGTTGCCGAATCCGCTGTTCTCTTAAAGAATGACCATCAGGTTCTTCCGCTGCAGGAAGGAGAAAAGATTGCTCTTATCGGTCCGCTTTCCGACAGCAGAGAACTGATTGATGTCTGGGGACTGGTAAACGGAGAGGAAAAAGACTGTGTCACCATCCGGGAAGGCCTTGCTGATCAGGATATTCTCTGTGTGCCCGGATGCCATCAGTGGAATCTGCGGGAAATCGATGCCGTCCATCCCTCCGATGATGCTCTTATGGCGGAAGCTCTTCAGGCCGCTGCATCCTGTGACAAGATTGTCCTGGCGCTCGGAGAACATCCTGCCATGAGTTCCGAAGCCGGAAGCCGCTCCGATCTTTCCCTCCCGGCAAATCAGCTGGAACTGCTGCGTGCCCTTAGTTGCACCGGAAAGCCCATCATTACAATTCTGATCAGCGGAAGACCGCTGCTGGTAAAAGAGATTGCAGATCTGTCCGATGCAGTACTGATGGCATGGTTCCCGGGAACTGAAGGCGGAAACGGCATCGCAGATCTTCTGACCGGACGCTGCTCTCCCTCCGGAAGACTGACCATGAGCTTCCCGCGTACCACCGGACAAGTGCCGATTTACTATAATCACCTTCCTACCGGACGCCCGAATGATACGGACAAGTACGAAAGTTTTAAAAACGGATATATTGACATTTATCCGGGACCTCTGTATCCTTTCGGCTATGGGCTGACTTACACGGAATTTGACTACTCACCGGTACGTCTCTCTACTGATCAGGTTATCTGTCAGGATGATACCTCCGCAGAACCTCTGCTGGAAGCAAGTGTAACAGTAACCAACACAGGAACCCACGAAGGAACCGAGACTGTTCAGCTCTATCTGCAGGATGTTGCCGGCACATATTCCAGACCGGTCCGCATGCTCAAAGGATTCCGCAAAGTGATGCTTGCCCCCGGGGAAAATACCGTTGTAACCTTCCCCATAACTGCCGATCTGCTCAAATACTACATCCCCGGCAGAGGGCTGACCCTGGAAGCGGGACTGTTCCGCGTCTTCATCGGCAGCGACGCTGAAACTTCCAACAAAAATGAGTTTACCCTTACAATCTGAAAAAACAGGAAGAGAAAATATGACACTCACACAAAATAACAAATCAGACAGTGCAATCCATGTATGGATGACCTCCGAATCCCATCCCGGTTCCATGGAATGGTATCAGAAGTCCTTTCCCATACAAAGAAAACTGCAGAACAGTACCATTCCATCAGCTTCCCCTGTATCAGAGCGCTGTGACTTGCCCACCGTTTCTCTTGATCCCGATACGGTTGATCAGGAAATCCTCGGTTTTGGCACTTCCCTGGAGGAATCGACCATCTACAATCTGTCGAAGATGAGTCCTCAAAAAAGAGAAGAGATACTCAAAAAACTGATTGATCCAATGGACGGGGCAGGGATGACTCTTTTTCGCCTGACGATCGGAACCGCGGATTTCACTGCCCAAAAATTTTATACTTATTACGACACGCCCCCAAAAGGCCAGCCTGACTGGGACAATCAGACCGGAAGTGGTTTTTCCATCCAAAAGGACCACGAATATCATATCATCGATACCATTTTGCAGCTTCTGCGCATCGCAAAAGAGCTGGGAGTCGATCAGGAGATCCGTTTCTTTAGTTCTCCCTGGTCTCCTCCCGGCTGGATGAAACTGCCGACTCCGGAAAGCGAAAGCTATCCCGATAACGAACTGCTCTTAAAGGGCGGAGCCATGAACAATGATTATCTGGAAGATCTGGCAATCTACTATGTCCGGTATCTGGAAGAGTATACCCTGCTTGGAATCCCGATCTTCGCCATGACCCTGCAGAATGAACCGTACCTGGAGATTGATTACCCCAGCTGCCTTATGACCCCCACACAGCAGGCTGCGCTTGCCCGTTTACTAAAGCAGAAAATTAAAGAAAGCACCATCCTTCAGAACTTCCATGTCAATCCTCTGCTGTGGGGATTTGACCACAATTTCTATGATGGCTGGAATTATGTAAATGAAATATCCCATACTCCCAACTGGAACTTCCTGGATGGAATTGCATTTCATCCATACGGAGGAGATGCTTCTGATATGGGAAAGATTGCAGATACGTTTCCCGATAAAAACGTTTATCTGACTGAGCGCGCCGTCTGGGGTGCCGAAGGTGCCTCCGAGATGATTACCTGGCTTCGGAATCAGTCCTGCAGCTACAATTCCTGGGTCACTATGCTTGACAGCAGTACCGGAACCCATCAGTGGGTCGGAACCCCCGGCCCTACCATGATGATCCAGGATGCGGATCATCCGGACGAATACCGTATTCTGCCGGAATTCTATCTTCTGGGACAATTTGCAAGATTCGTCCGTCCAGGTTATCGCAGAATTTCTTCCGATGAAGGCCCTTCGCGCCTTCCCAATGCAGCTTTTCTTTCCCCTGACGCAAAGACAATCGTTCTGATCGCCGTCAACGCGGAGAATATGGAGTGCTCTTTGCGATTTATCTGCGAAAATATGGAATTTATTACCCAAATTCCGGCAAATACAGTTGCAACTTACCAATGGAATAGAGTATCCTGTTGATACAGGCGAAAGAAATGGAGGATTTTTATGCATCTGTGGACAGAAAGTTCTCTGTGTACCGTTTGCAAATACAGCACAGAACCGGAAGAATTACAGACAAGTTACACTCTGCCTATGGCGCGAAACAGTTTTGCGTCTTATCAGATTCTGTTAAAAGACGAGAATGATTTTACCATTCGTTCTGTAAAGACCGAAGGTTTTGATCTAAACAGCGGAATTTCCCTTCGCTGTCAATTTCAGGAAACCATCGATTTTCGTCATGATTCCTATCCGGATCCGCTTTCCAATGAATCATCTGTACAGGTAACCTCCGGCGAAATTCAAAGCATCTGGGTCACAGTTCACGCGGAGTCCGACACTCTGCCGGGCCGGTATCACGGCCGTATCCTGATCCTGGCCGGTGAGAAAGAATACGTTTCCGACCTGGAGATCAAAGTATACAAAGCAGCGCTTCCCTCCAACCGGGAAGCCGCCTTTGTGACAGAATACTGGATGAATACCGTCAATTTCTGGTTCCGTTACCCGGATCCCAATCAGCTGGATTTTCTGAATTACTATTACGGCTGTGAAAAATACAGCAGCACCTGGTGGCAGATCAATCGTTCCATTGCAGAACATATGAAAGAAAACAGAATCAATGTTCTGTTTGTGCGTACCCATGATCTCCTCCTGGATGGAGGTACCACACTTGATGACGATGGAACCTATCATTTCTGCTGGCAGCTCTTCGACCAGTGGATCAGCTTTTTCGATCAATACGCCGAAATCAAATGGTTTGCCGGATATCATCTGGTCGTCCAGACGGAAGGAAAAAGGATCTATCTGATTGACAACGTGGATGGAAAACCGCAGATCTGCACTTCCGAAATCGGAAGTGCAAAAACAGAAAACTGGCTGAATCAGTTTTTGCCAGCCCTCCTGAATCATCTCAAAGAGCAGGGATATCTCCATCGTTGGCTGCAGCATATCGAAGACGAGCCTTCCGAACCTGACTCCTGGCGCTATGCGCGGGAATATGTCAGAAAATATCTGCCAGGCATCCGCTGTATGGATGCCATCGACAATCAGAAACCTATGATGGCGCTCCAGGGTGAAATGGATCTCTGGATTCCGCGTGTGGATGTCTATGAACATAACAGAGATTTTTATGATTATCGGCTGGCACAGGGAGACTCCAGATGGACCTATAATTGCTGCGAACCTCACTACCAAAATTACGCCAACAAATTTTTAGGCTGGCCGCTTTTACACAACCGGATTCTTCCGTGGGGCTGCTTTGTCAACCATTTCAGCGGTTTTCTCCACTGGGGCTACAATTTCTGGGATCCGAAGGACCCCTGGTTCGGTCTGAATCCGGATGCAGTCATCAAAGGAGACGGATACATTGTATATCCTGACAAAAAAAATAACAGTATCAAGAATTCCATTCGGATGATTGCGACCAGAGATGGAGCACAGGATTTTGAGCTTCTGACCCTGCTGGCCAGAAAAGATCCGTCCGCCGCACTGAAGATCGCCCGAAAAGTGATTCTGCGCTTTGATGACTTCAACTGGGATATCACTCATTTTGAGGAGACCAGAATCGAACTTCTCACCGCACTGGAGAACAGCAACTGACCTGACACCATTGCGAAAATGTATCAAAAACAGGAAAGGAAGAAGAACATGGAACCAATCAGCAGCAAAGACAGGGAAATCTTAAGGGAGCTTGCCAGAAAGCAGCTTGCCTATGCGAATTCTCCCGAAAATGACATCATAATAAAAAAATGGGATGCTCTTGCGAACGGCAGACGGGATACTCCCACCGTCCGCCTGCTGTTTTCCAATTTTACGCACGAGGTGATCACTCCCCGCATGCGCTGTACCGGCGAAGCCGCCCGCTCTCTGGAATACGATTTGCTCAGTACCCTTACCGGGCGGGAGCTTTTCCATGATGATACCCCGATTTCTCCCACCTTCGACATCTGCTGGAATACCTGGGTGTCTCCCTTTGGAATCACTCCGCAGACAACACGCGCAAAAGGTGAAAATGCCATGGGATTCCACATTGATCCCGTGATCGAAGATCTGGAAACAGATCTCGAGAAACTAAAAGGAGGCAATTTCGGTGTGGACCGGGAGGGCACAAAGCAGCACATTGCACTTGCAGAAGATACCTTTGGCGATCTCCTGCCGGTACGCATGGTTATGCCAAGCCTTCCCGGTGCCCTGACCAATCCTCTCGTGGCTCTGATGGGAATGGAAAACTATTATATCTCTATGTATGACTGTCCGGATGAGCTCCATGAAGCCATGGATCTTGCCACTTCGGTTTATGAGTCCTACTATGATTTTTTAGAAAAAGAAGGATTGCTTCTTCCCACCTGCGGCATCAGTCCCGTGAATCAGGAAAGCTTCGCATTTAACAGTGAACTGCCCTCTGACCATGTGACCCGCACCACCGAATGCTGGGGATTTATGGAAGCTCAGGAAGCCACTGCCATTTCACCGGAAGCCTTCGGCGAATTCGTATTCCCCTACCAGGATCGTCTGGCAAAACGCTTCGGTCTGCTCTCCTATGGCTGCTGTGAACGCGTAGATGCCATCTGGCCCGATTATCTGTCCAAATGGGAAAACCTGCGAAAACTCTCCGTCTCACCCTTTAACAATGAAAAACAGGTGGGAGAATATCTTCGCGGAAGCAACGTAATCTACTACAGCAAACCACGCGCCGAATTCGTCACCAATCCGGGGCCTCTCGATGAAGATGCGCTTCGCACCTACTTCAAGGGTGTCTGTGAAGCAGCCAGCGGCTGCCTCTTTGAGATGGCACAGCGGGAAGTCGGCACGATCTTTGGTGATTACGAGCGTGGCCGCCGCTATGTGGAAATTGCAAAAGAATGTATTGAAGAATACTGGAAACCGTAAGAAAAGGAAAAAACCTTCTGCGTCCCTTTGGGGAACAGAAGGTTTTTTCATATCTTTCCATTACAGAGATTCGATTTCTTCTCTGGCGATTTGATTCCATACCACCAGATTCTGCAGATTATATTTTACGGTACTGATATCTTTGAGCAGAAGCTCACACGGAGTCTGATTTTCTCTGCATGCGTGCAGCAGGGAACGGAGCTCTTTGCGGATCACATCCGGATCGGAAGCAGCATAAAGCAAATTGGCAGGATTTGGCTTTGCGGAAATCACATAATCCTTTCCGATTGCCTCCGCTGCAACACGAATATCTGCCCACGGTGTAATGGAGATTTTGCGCAGATTCGGGATTTGACGCAGGATATCAATTTTCTGATCCAGCGGTTCACAACAGCCGTAATAAACCATTCCGAACGGCCGGAGAGCCTCGATCGCATACTGAATCTCAAACTCATCATGCATAGCCGGAGAGACTGTCGCGAGAATCTGTGCCAGCCCTCTTCCCCACACATTCGAAGCCTTTACATGCTCATAATCAATCGGATTTTTCTGCAGATCCCTGGATGCCGCAGCGGAGCAATGGACATAAGTACTGTCCGGATTCAGCAGATTCTGCTCCTCATACTGACGGATC
Source organism: Fusicatenibacter sp. (assembly GCA_022766945.1). Taxonomy (GTDB): domain Bacteria; phylum Bacillota; class Clostridia; order Lachnospirales; family Lachnospiraceae; genus Fusicatenibacter. The sequence goes on from JALEOU010000069.1 coordinate 156,602, forward strand.
ATATCGATAAAGATATCCGTCAGTCTCCGCACCAGCGCATGCATCAGCTCCGGTTCGTCAATCAGATTGTACAGCAGATCGTCTACACTCATAAAGGTTGCAATCGTATCCCACGCTTTGTGTCCAATCCCATAACCGGTTTCCTCTCCGGTCAGCTTCACCGGAAGAATATCTGCGATCGCTTCACTGATCTTATCCAGGCGCCGCAGGGAATCCTCCCTGTCATACGTCACCACATCATTCTGCAGCATTTCCACCTCCTCGATCGAGTGGAACTGATTCTCATATTTATGAGAGACAACGCTGTTTTTATCGTCACCGCTAAGCGTGGTTTCCTTCACATCCACACCGATGCCTGTATGATGTACCGTTTTGACCACTGAAAAATACGGTTTTACCAGCATATCTCCCGGAAAATATTTATGCTGAAAAAGAGTTTGTCTCAAATACTCTTCCACCTGACGAAATTCCGGATCCTCACACTGCAAAGTGAGAGAACCGTCCACATTCAGTTCGTGCCACGGCAATTCATCAATCAAAACAATCGGCCTTTGCGGATGGAGATCATTCACACTGGCATGCAGCTCCCACACCCGATCCATCTCATTCTGATGCGCAATCTGCGCATACTGATTTGCCAGGTTTCTTAATATCGCAACGTCATGATTCATTCCGTTTTCCTCCCCATTGACTGTTTTTTCGAAATAAGGTACTATATCTATGAGTATAGTTCAACAAAAAAGAAAAGGACAGGAAAAAACTTGCCAAAAAACGGCAGTTTCTTGCGAAAATCATGAGTATCGAAAAGTATTGTCATTACGGTTATTACAGAACCCCTTCTCCCATGGCTGAAAAAAGTCTGCTGGTTTCAGACGGCATGGGTTATACAGCAGAATCAGATTTTCGGATTGACCGGAAATCCTTCCACAATTACCTTGCCTTTTACATCCGCAAAGGGACTTTTTATGTGGAACAGTACGGAAAAAAATATATTTTTCGTTCGGGGGAAGGTGCTCTGATGGATCTCAATAAGGCCCATGTATATTATTCTGACCCGGAAGATGTAGCTCACCTTCTCTGGTTTCATTTCCGGGGCGCCGGTACCGGGCAGCTGATAGAAACGCTGGAACAGACGGGTGATCTTCCGTTTGCTTTCACATCCGACAAAATGGAAAACCACTTTGAAAAAGCCTTTCAGCTCACATCCGGCCCCGTCAATGAGGCGGCTCTTTCCGGGCATTTGTACAGCATTCTGATGGAAATTCTGCAGTCCTATGCATTTTCCGAAAAAGAAAATGCTGCACTCCCAGAGGAAATGCAGCTTGCAGTACATCTGATGAAATCCCAGATACAAACCTCTCTCACGCTCGAATATATCAGCAGACAGATTGGCATGAGCAAATATCATTTCAGTCACACCTTTAAGAAATGGTTTGGCATTTCACCCAAACAGTATTACAACAATCTTAAAATGGAAGCCGCCCGCCGTCTCCTTGAGGAAACCAGTGAAAGCATTCCTGAGATTTCTCTGAAGCTCGGCTATACCGACACAGAATATTTTCGCAAAGCCTTTAAGAACCATTACGGCATCTCACCGTCCAGATACCGTCAATCCTAGACAGATCACAGGGAACAGCGGTTTACAAAGTCAGATCCACAGTATTTCTTTAACATTGCCTCAATGGGATAACTGATCCTTTTATGTCCCTCCTCTGAGAGATGCAGTCCATCGATAAAATACCGTTTGTTCTGCACCGGATTCTCCGGCGTAAACCCGCATTCCCGGCAAAGATCCAGCACCGGAATCTTATAGGAGGCACATACCCGGCAGATCGCATCGGCATAATCCTCTACGGTATATCCGAGTATGTTTTTCCCGATGGCAAACTGGCCATATCCTACATTTCCGATGGGTGTCAGAAACAGAATCACAGCCTCCGGATAATTCGTCTGCAGACCTTCGCACAGGAGATGGAGCGCTCCGTAAAAAGTCCTGCTGTCCCGATCCTCAAAACGGCCAAGAGGAGCGGGATTTTGCTGTCCCCAGTCATTGACACCTCCAAACACGGTAATCACATCCGCCCGTTCCATCTCCCTGTACCGCCTGCAAAACGCGGTCTCATCGTTTTCACTGATTCTGGTCCCCGAAATTCCATAATTTCGAACAACAAGTCCCGGACACCGTTCCATAATATAATCATAATAATGCCGATCCACAAAAATAGCATCTGTGATCGAATCTCCCAGACAATTCCAGACGAAACTCATAAACCGTCTTCCCCTTTACTTCTCATCTAAATGTTCACTGTTCTCTGGCACAGATAGCTGCCCGACAGTAGCGACATCATGATTGTATACACAAAGTTCATCTGCCGTCAACTCCATTCCCGGCAATTTCCTTGCAGATCTTGCGAATCGGCTGCTGTTCAGATAGCAACGGACACTGTGCAGAAAACAGATCTCGACGCAGACGCGCTTCCTCTCAGTTCTAGATCGGCATCACAGCCACAAAAAAATACATCACAACAAAGTGACAGATGCTTCCTCCCATCACAAACAGATGGAAAATTTCGTGTGTTCCGAATTTTTTATGTCTTGCATTGAAAGCCGGAAGTTTCAGAGAGTAAATCACTCCGCCGATGGTATAAATAATGCCTCCTGCCAGGAGCCATCCAAAAGCAGGCCTCGAAAGTGCCTCAAACAATGGCTTAAATGCCAGCACACACAGCCATCCCATTGCGATATACAGCACTGAGGAAAACCATTTGGGGCAGTTAATCCAGAATGCTTTGATCAAAATGCCGCCAATCGCGGCAGCCCATACAAGGGCACAAAGAGTGATTCCAACTTTTCCGTGAAGAGCAATCAGACAAACCGGTGTATAACTTCCTGCGATCAACACGGAAATCATCATATGATCCAGCTTTTTCAGGCGTTTGTTTACTTTTGCATTCACATCAAAGGTATGGTACATCGTACTTGCACCGTACAGAAGAATCATGCTCAGCATAAAAATCGCCATAGCAATCATGTGGAGATGATCCGGTTCTCTGGCAGCTTTCAAAAGCAGCGGCAGGGAACCAACCACAGCCAACAGCAATGCAATTCCATGTGTGATGGCACTTCCGGGATCCTTAATTCCATTTTTTCTGATATATTTCATCAAAATCACCCCTTTATTTTAATACGTAGTTTTTATTACTACATGTTCTTGTTTTTTATATCATACCACGTATTTTAAAAATTACAAGAGGTGAAAGATAAAATCTTTGAAAACTTATCGACAAATATCGCCAATCTTATACATTGCTGCCGCCTTGAATCAGCCGGAGCTTTTCTTTACGCGTCAGCTGTTTGATTTCCCACTCTCTTCTCATAGCCTCTTCCCTGCAGGAAAATTTTTCAAAATATACAAGTTTTACCGGCCTTCTGCTTTTTGTATATTTCGCCCCTTTCCCAAGATTATGAGCCGTTATTCTCCGTTCCAGGTCTTTGGTCCATCCGGTATAGAGTGTCCCATCCCGACATTCCACAATATAGGTAAAATTATCTTCCTGTTCCGCCATTTTTTCTCCAAAAAAAGGTTTCAAACTGCTCCTGCAGTTTGAAACCCCGGATTCTTTTCGCAATCTGTTATTTACTGCAGAGCAAGCTCATCCACAGCCAGTTTCAGAGCACCCATGATACCCTGATTATCATTCAAGCTCGGAAGTACAATGTAGCTTTCCAGATCTTCCAGCTCTTTTGTCTTCAGATATCCATTCAGCTGACGTTTTACTTCCTCTCTTACCAGCGGCATCATATGCTCCTGATGCATTACACCGCCGCCAAGAACGATTCTCTGCGGAGAAAGCAGTAATATACAATCTACAAGCGCCTGACCAATGTAGTATGCTTCCATCTCCCATACTTCTTTTCGGTCGGCCAGTTCTACACCCTTTTTACCCCAACGCGCCTCGATGGCAGGACCTGCAGCCATGCCTTCCAGACAGGTATCATGATACGGACATTTGCCCTGGAACGTGTCATCCGGATGTTTTTTCAGCAGAATATGTCCGCCTTCCGGATGCAGCATACCATGAAGAAGCTTGCCGTTCGAGATAATTCCCATGCCAACGCCGGTTCCGATCGTAATGTAAATGCTGTTCTCCAATCCTTTTGTGATACCCCAGGTAGCCTCACCCAAAGCAGATCCGTTGACATCCGTATCAAATCCGACCGGAATGTCAAGAGCTCTTGCAAATGCTCCCACAATATCATAATTTGCCCAGGCAAGTTTCGGTGTTGTTGTAATATATCCGTAGGTTTCTGATTTTCTGTTCAGATCAATCGGCCCAAAGCAGCCAATACCAAGTGCCTGAATATTTTTGTCCTTGAAGTAGTCGATCAACTTTGGAACTGTAATCTCGGGAGTTTCTGTGGGGATTGAAATCCTCTCATAAATTTCTCCGTTTGCATTTCCGATGGCACATACCATCTTTGTTCCGCCTGCTTCCAGTGCTCCTAATTTCATGTTATGTATCTCCTTTCTTATGCTTCAGGATTCGAGCAGATCATAGACAAATTTCCCTCGAATCTGCAGTTGCCATAACCAGCCGGTATAATAAAATGAACTCCTTTTTTTACCGGAATCCCTTCCACGATTCCTTCACCGTCGATGATGCTTACATTGGTATAATACTTCGCAAATTCTTTTGTAAACACTCCGTGAATATCATATTTGTCCACAGAATAGAATTGGCAGGTCACAAGATGCGTGTGATCTGCTCCCGGAAGTTCTTCCTTCACGATTTCCGTATCAGAAGGTACAAAAGGAGCTTCGATCACATCGATACTCTGTTCTACATGAAGCTGTCTGGGTTTTCCGTTCGACAGCCTGTCATAATCATATACACGATAGGTAATATCACTGCTCTGCTGCGTCTCAAGAATCAGTGTGCCACCTTTAATTGCATGGACACAGCCCGGATTAATCTGGAAAAAGTCGCCCTTTTTCAGCGGAACTTTCCGGATGAAATCTGTCCATCTGTGATTTCGGATCATCTCCTCAACCTCAGCCTTATCCTTTGCATGATGTCCGATGACGATTTCCGTGCCCGGCTCACAGTCCAGCACATACCAGCACTCCGTCTTGCCAAGTGATCCGTTTTCATGAACATTCGCATATGCATCATCGGGATGTACCTGAATACTCAAATCCTTCTGTGCATCAATAATCTTAATCAACAAAGGGACCTGATCTCCTGGATATCCCCCAAACAGCTCAGGCTCCTCCCTCCAGAGTTCTCCGAGAGTCTTTCCGTCAAATCTTCCTCCGGAAATTTTTCCCATTCCATTGGCATGTCCGCTGATCGCCCAGCATTCTCCTGTCGTTTCACTTGGAATCTCATATCCAAACACGTCTCTCAGTTTTGAGCCGCCCCAGATTGCTTCCTTAAAAACCGGTTCCACAAATAAAAGTTCCATTCTTTCCTCCTCCTGATCTTCGTCTTCTCTAAAGATCAAAATCAAGCCTCACCTAATTCCTATTTTACCTGATAATCACCTAAAGCGGAAGCCCTTAAATAAAAAAAATACCATCTGAACAGTTACATAACGTCACAATTTTATGTAAAGCCAGCCGCTTTTTTAAGGACGGCCGGCATCTATTTTAAGCAATCGAAGAAGAAATGTATGGTACTTCACTCAAATATTCAAACCTCCGGTACATGATTCGATTGCGAATCTTGTTTCTACATTTCTCTCTACACCATATCATACGCTCCAAATTGGAAAATGTGCAGGTCCCCTCCGTTTTCTATTCTGTCTCAGGCGGCAGATAGAGCATCGGATCCAGTGTCTTGCCATCTTTTTTCAGCTGGAAATACAAATTGCTTCCCTCTTTGACATAATACTTTGTCGGTTCCGCAATTGTACCGATCTGTGTTCCCGCCTCAAGCTGCTGCCCAATTTCCAGACTGACATCTTTTAGCTGACCGTATACAGCCTGATAACCATTTCCCATATTCATCGTAACGGTTGTGCCGGTTCGCGCATCCTCCTCGATCAGAACGACTTCACTATCCGCTACCGTTCTCACCGGTGTTCCCTCTGCTGCTCCCAGAACTACCCCTGGATTGCACTGATAGAGATCCAGTGTCGGGAAATACACTGTGTTCTCCATACTGTAGGGAATGAGAACCGTGGTTCCTTCCGCCGGCAGTTCCAAAACCGTTCCTTCGTTAAAGTCCAGAGCAAAGTTTACTGCATTTCCTGCAGTCTCAACTGTATTTTCTCCGTTTCCATCCAGAGTTTCCTGTGCAGCTTCTGTTTTTTCTCCTTCTTCTGTATCCGATGCCTCATTCTGGACGATGATCTGTCCTTCTGCTCCGCCCGATGTCTCCTGTACAGAGTCTGCCCCATCGCTCTTTTCTGTCTCGCTGATTTCTTCCGACAAAGCGGCTGTCATCTCATCTTCGCCGCTTTCCGATTGATTTTCCATCGCTGTACTGCTCTGATATTCTGTTTCCGTTCCTTCCTCTGTCGTGTGTTCGGACTGATTCCACGTGATCACTCCGCCTGCAATCATTGCTGCGAGTGCCGCTGTAATCACACCGATCCGATACTTGTTTCTTCTCGTTCTCATATTCTTCACCTCTGCCAATACATGATAAGATTTCGTACACTCATAGGATTGCCTTTTTTCAGAAATCTATACATGTAAGCTCTGCTTCTGGAAAATAAAAACGAAGAATCTCCTGATAATCTGCTCCTTCCTTTGCCAGAACTGACGCACCATACTGACACAAACCCATTCCATGCCCAACGCCCTGACACACAAAACGGACATTCTCATTTTCAAACTGAATGTAAAAACAGGATGAGGAAAGCCCCATTACCTTGCGAAAACGTTCTCCGGAAAGCATGGTATTCCCCACCCGAATTATCATCACGTATCCTGCCGAGTCCCTGGAACAAATCTCAATCTGCTCCTCCAATGCGCCCTCTGTTATCTCTCCTGTTTCTCTGTACAGCTTCTCCTCTACTTCCTGTGAGCTTTTCGTAACTGCAGACAGATAATCCGGTCCGTCCAGATCACAACTGTTTTCCACTTGGGTAAGCCATCCGTAAGAACAATCCGAAAACACTTCGATTCCGTCTCTGGTGCTTCCGTTTCCCGCAAGAAAATAGGCACCTTCCACCACTTCTCCACAGTAACTAAGTACAACGTTCTCTGTTTCCCTAGCTGCCTTTTCGCAAATTTTCATGCTCTCACAAAATTCCGTCTCTTCCCATCCCAGTCTTTTTTGTTTCTGCCAAATCTCCTGATACAGTTCTTCCTTCGTGTCTCCCTGTTCCAGTCTTTTCTGATATCGGCTCCGAATCAGAACCGTCTGTGCCTTTACAGCTTCAAACGGGTAACCAAAAGGAATTTCCAGAACTGCTTCCTGTGCCAAAAGCAGTTCCATTTCCTCCCCCTGATTCGTTTTTTGTAAGGTTCCGCCGCCTGATACCAGCGCCGTTATTATCGGTATGATCATGCAGCCCAAAATCCCTTTTCCAAAAATACTTCCCAATTTCTTCACTTTTCATACCGCCGTGCCTTCACTCGCTTACTTTATCTTATGACAACGGTGTTCCGAAACACAGTCCATATTTCCACCACAACTTTTCCCATCCTTTTTGTTCTGTTTTCCCGGAAAACGATGCGTTTTCCGGCTGTCCATTGGGTGAATATCCACCACTTTGTACTGTTTCTGAAGAGTTATCCACATTATTTCCCATCTCCGTGGATAACTCGGGAGATTCCAACCTCTACCATCTGGTGTTCTCCGGTAGCCTGAACCAGACGAACCAGATACTCATACACTGTATCATGGATAAAAATCTCCGATACCTCACAGCGCAAAACAATCAGATCTTTTGCACAAATTACCGGTTTCTTTTTGATACATTGAAAATCCGGTGATGTCGACCAGAAGTACATCCAGTGTAAACTGAATTCGATTCTGCTTCAGTTTCCTGGCTTTTGAAAAAGCCAAGGCCATCGTTGTTTTACCGACTCCCGGTATGTCGTCCAGCAGAATATGACCTCCCGCCAGGATTGCAGTCATCATTTTTATAATAATCTCGTCTTTTCCTATTACTGCTTTTTTGACTTCCTCACAGATTCAAAGCGCCGTTTCATTATGCATCTCTTTCATCCGATTTTACTCCCCTCTTAACGCTCCTCTTTTTCAATACTGGTGCAAATACGAAAAAATGAGAGAACGTCTCTTTCTTTTGTTCTCTCATTTTTCATGCAGATTATTCCGTTAATCTTCCATACGCCGTAATCGCATCCCTGATATTTGCGGTATCAGAACCAGATGCCGTCATGGCGCCTGCGGTGACCAGTATGTACTCTTTCTCATTGAATTTTGCAAAACTTACAAGACACTGACCGGCTTCATCCGTATACCCTGTTTTTCCGCCTTCAATGAGAGCACCGTTATCCAGTGTTGTGCTCAGCTGATAATCACTGAATTTCCCAAACATCGTACTGTATACTGTGATCCCCTCGGAATGTCCGGATAATGCTTCTGTGGTATATCTGGAAGTTGAAATGATCGTGCGGAAGGTATCGTTCTCCAGACAGTAATCCATCAGTTTTGCAATATCCTGACAAGTGGAAAAATGATCTTCCTGATGCAGTCCTGTACAATTTACAAAATGCGTTCCCGACATACCAAGTTCTGCAGCCTTATCATTCATCATCTGTACAAATTCTTCTTCGGACCCACCGATTTTCTGTGCCAGTGTCAGACATGCATCTGCTCCGGAAGGAAGAAGCACCCCATAGAGAAGCGAGCGAACTGTTACCTTCTCATAGGGATAAAATCCTGCCACAGAAGCTCCCTGCTCCGTCAGAGCAGTAAAAATTTCTTCCGGTACCGTAATCGTCTCATCCAGATTCGGAAGCTTCTCGATTGCGACTATTGCCGTCATGATCTTTGTCATAGATGCCGGATAAATTTGATCTTCGCCTCCAAGATCCATCACAACCGCCATATCTTCCCTTCGTACCATATAAGCATAACTGCTGTTTAATCCGTCAGAGGAAATCTGCTCTATCTGCTGTACTTCCTGTGTCGGCTCCGGAGTCGGGGTTTCCGTAATTTCCGGCTGTTCCACTTCGATCTCGCTTTGCTGCTGTACCTCTGATTTCTGATTTTCCATGGATATATCTGCAGTATTTTCCCCGCTGTTTGTCTGATCTCTCATCTTACTTCCCAGATAAACCATAGCACCAGCTACAAGAACCAGTAAAATACAAAGCACGATCGTGGAAATGATCTGTTTTCTCTTTCTTTTGCGTCTCATACTTCTTCCTCCATAGGACCGGCAGAATTACAAAATCGCTGCAATCCTTCAGCCCAGCCTTTAAACTTACTATCTAGAGTTGCCCAATAAATGAGCTGACTGCTGCGATAAAAAAAGTATAACCTATTTTTAGTAACCCTTCAATAACAAAAATCTGCGATTTACAAAAAAGAACCCTGCAAGCTATATCATCAACTTGCAAGGTTCTTTTATTCATGAAGCATCGGGGATTCGAACCCCGGACAACTTGATTAAAAGTCAAGTGCTCTACCGACTGAGCTAATGCTCCAAAAATGCCTAGTTCCGGAATCGAACCAGAGACACGAGGATTTTCAGTCCTCTGCTCTACCAACTGAGCTAACTAGGCATGAAGTTGCGGGAGTAGGATTTGAACCTACGACCTTCGGGTTATGAGCCCGACGCGCTTCCAGA
>JALEOU010000072.1 GCA_022766945.1 Fusicatenibacter sp.
CAATCCCTTATCCTATTACTTAGCAAAAGTTGGAATATAAGTTGTAGAGCCGTATACGAGACCCGTACGTACGGTTCAATGGGAGGGGCGAGAGATTTATTCTCCCTCTACCCTATTTCTCAGGGATCCGATTTGATCGGATCATCAAAAGGCCCTTCGATCAGATGTCCTTCTGATTCGGAAAAATGGAACCATTCCTCGCCGATTTTCTGCCATCCCTTTACCATGTAGCCGTCTGAACCGATAAAATATAGCTGCTCACCGTCTGCCCAGAGCTGGTGCGGATCATAACGAACCCATTCACCTGCCGCGTAGCGCTCTTCCTCGCGGACATAATACTTCTGTCCACCCTCTCCGCCAACCCAGACCGGTTTTACTTCCGCCGACAGTTCATCGAAGAAGCGGGAACGGCGGGAAAGTTCTGTATTGAGCGTGTCATATCCCAGTTCTTCTGCCAGAGTCTGACGGTCGGAGTAAAGGTTGGTGCCAAGTCCAAGACGATCTCCTTCGATAACAGCCCCCAGACTGGCGATCGTTGTCGGGAACATGTCCATGGTCGTAAATTCGCGGTTCTTTTCATTCACCGGTGTGATCGGTGAATTTAAGATTGCATTGTAGGTGGAGCGATGATAGTCATCCGCAATGTTTTCACAAAAGTCGGAATCCATTGTCAGATGATCACCGGAGAGAATCACCGTTGTGTTTTCGTAGAAATCCTGCTGCTGAATCCACTGGACAAATTCAGCAACCCGGGAACTGGAGCAGTCAATTACCATGCCGTAATGGTCATCAACGTACTGTTCTCTGTCACACTGATCACAGGAATAACCGTCTTCAAAGTGTGTGGCAACGGTCAGCATTGTAAAGTTGAAGGGTTCCTCACTCTGTGCGATTTCGGTAAGCTGGGTTTTGGCATAATCGAAGAGTTTGGCGTCTTCGTAGCCCCACCACTCGTAATAACCATCGGGAATAAGACCTTCATCGATGGCCCAGTAGTAATCGAGCATTTCATAATTGCCGTGTTCCACAAAATAATTGCGTCTTCCGCCAAAGGAAGCATCCGACCCCATCATAAAATACTGACGATACCCTGCCCGTTCCAGAACATCACCGAGCGTATCGAGTTCAGGAAAGAAAGAATCCTGGTATGCCATTTCATTACCGTTCGCTGCAATCTTGAGTGGAAGACCGGAAGTCTGCGCAAACAATCCTCCCATCGTCCAGGTCGTTCCGGTGGTGCAGTAAGCGCCGCCAAGGAGATCGGAATTGGAAAAATTGATATTATCCATCGCAAGCTCTGTGAGTGCCGGGATAAAGTTGTGATCGTATGCGCCGCCATGGGTTTTGTCGGAATATGTGCTTTCCATGGACTCCAGGTATATGTAGATCAGATTTCTTTTCTGTTCGGGAAAAGTGATCACTGCTGTGGCAGGATCCACATAATAATCTTCCGCAATCGTACTGTACTGACTCTGGCTGTCAAGGTAATCATCGATTTCCAGCGTTGTCCATATCGTATAGAGAGAATATCCCACAGAAACCGTACCGCCGACAATACAGGCAAGCCCAAGAATCAGCTCCATCCATTTGCGGCGGCGAAGTACTACAAACACCACGATCAGAATAGCCAGGATTGCAAGCGAAATCAGGGCACAGGATGTAATGTAACTCATAATGACATCCTTACTGGTTCCCTCAAGAGGAGCATTCAGATGGTAAATCAGCTCTTCCATATCCAGGTGCGCCCAGGTCGAAAGCATCCATCGCGCAGAGGTAAAAATCAGAACCCCGAGAAAACCAAAGAGGACGGAAAGCATAATAAACATCACTTTCCCACAGCGACGTATTTTTTGACGAATCAAAGTGTATCAACCTCCATAATTTGATCATTAGCTTACGACATTATAACAGAAACTTAACAAAAAAGACAGTGTTTCTTACATTTTTCCTAATTTTTTATAACTATTCGTTACTGTTCAGAATAGCCTTCTTGTCTCGGGAGGATTTTGCGTTGCTTTTCCGGAATGATCATGATATACTTCTTCTCTGACCGATTCACGCAATAAGGTGAGTCGGTTTTTCCGTAACGGCAGAAGGTAGGGAGAAAATTATGAAAAAATATTACGAAAAATATCGTGAAATGATCATCTATATTATATTTGGAGTACTGACAACGGCTGTCAACTATGCCATCTATTTTACCTGTACACAGAATTGGAGAATGAACTGGAGCGCGGCTACGCTCATTGCCTGGACCGGAGCAGTCCTCTTTGCCTATCTTACCAACCGCATCTGGGTATTTCAAAGCAAAGCATCCGGAACAAAAGCCATTCTGACAGAATTGATAAAATTTGTCACATTCCGGAGCGTGTCACTTGGCATAGAATGGCTGATCCTGAAAATTCTGTTCGATGCACTGCATCTCAACACCATCAGGGTACACGACATAGCCGCCGGAGAAATAACCGGCAAAACAATCGCCCAGATCATCGTCATCCTGTCCAACTACCTCTTCAGTAAAAAATTTGTATTTTCTGCACAGCGTCCGTGGACATCTGATCAGTGACGGTGAAAACAACAAAACGACCAGTTCTGAAAGGTAAAAAAAATTCGCACAAAATGTGCTGATTTCATGTGGATTCCTAAAGGATGGTATAAAATATAAGAAAAACTTTTTCGCAGAGGAGTCCACATGAGCAGAGAACGAGATCGAATCGCTAAGAAAAGGGAGCAGAACCCGGTTATTGAGTGCAATAAAGTTCAGGAAAGATTTTATCCGGAGCTATTTTCAAAGTTTGCAAAGGTAAAGGATCCAAGACACAGCAGTTACATTGACTACAGCAGTAAGGTGATGCTGGGAACG
>JALEOU010000089.1 GCA_022766945.1 Fusicatenibacter sp.
GGATTCGACACCTAAATTTTACCACATATTTGGTCTCTTTTTCTATTCACTTATTAGATGAAATGCAATAAGCAGCTTAAATACAGTAACAATGTGGCTTTCAGCCACTTTTACGACATAGTTGTGAATAATTCAGGATTAGGTAGTACAGGAAGCCGTTTATTCTGAAAAGGGTAGGCGGCTTTGGTTATGAAAGCCGACCAAGCGGATTGTAAAAGATGGAATGATTGTCAGAAAGCGATATATGAAAGAGAATTATGAGTTTCATAATAGATTGCATGAGACAATTATTACGGAAGAGGAGAGGGAGAGCATAAAAGCATAGCTTTCAAATCGAAAGAAGATATATCGACGAATACCGCTTTCTGTGCTATGATAAGGGATGTATTATTCAGACAAGAGAAAGGGGTATTTTCGATGGGAGAGACATCAGAAAATAAACCAGTAAAACATATATGCATAGGTCTGCTGGCCCATGTAGATGCCGGAAAGACAACACTGGCGGAGGGAATCCTCTTCAAGACCGGAAGTATCCGAAAAGCGGGAAGAGTCGATCACGGAGATGCGTTTCTGGATACGGAGATACTGGAAAAAGAGCGGGGAATTACGATTTTCTCAAAGCAGGCTCGGTTTACACTTGGAGAGAAAAGGGTTACCCTTCTGGATACACCTGGACATGTAGACTTTTCGGCGGAGATGGAACGTTCGCTGCAGGTGATGGATTATGCAATTCTTCTGATCAGCGGTGCGGATGGTGTTCAGGGACATGTGGAGACGCTGTGGAGACTGCTGCGCAGGTATGAAGTGCCTGTATTTCTGTTCATCAACAAGATGGACCAGCCCGGCACGGATCAGAAAAAGCTTTTGGCAGAGCTGCAGAAGCGTCTTAGCGACCGCTGTCTGGACTTCACGGCGGACGGAGAAGAACTAATGGAAAATCTGGCCATGTGCGAGGAAGAAGTACTGGAAACCTACCTGGAATCCGGAAAGATCGAACCGGAAATCATTCGGCGGATGATTTGTCAACGAAAAGTGTTTCCCTGCTATTTCGGATCGGCACTGAAACTTACGGGTGTGGAAACATTCCTGCAGGGACTGGAGTATTATACCAGCGTTCCGGCATATCCATCTGATTTCGGAGCAAGAGTGTATAAGATTTCCAGGGACAGTCAGGGCAACCGTCTGACTCATCTGAAAGTCACCGGTGGTACTCTGAAGGTGAAAATGATGATTTGCGGAAAGACATCTGATTCCAGAGAAGAATGGGAAGAAAAAGTTGATCAGATCCGTATTTATTCCGGCGCCTCCTATCAGCTGGTAAGTGAGGCATCTTCCGGTACGATCTGTACAGTGACCGGCCTAAGCCAGACGCATGCCGGTCAGGGACTGGGTGTGGAAGAAGAGGCGGAAAGACCCCTTCTGGAACCTGTGCTGAACTATCAGATTATGCTTCCGCCGGAATGTGAAGTGCATGGCATGCTTCTGAAACTTCGGCAGCTGGAAGAAGAGATCCCGGAGCTTCATATTCTGTGGAATGAGCGTCTCTGTGAGATCCATGCGCAGGTCATGGGGGAAGTGCAGATCGAGATTCTGCAGAGGATGATCCGGGAGAGGTTTGGCGTATGGGTCGAATTCGGATCGGGCAGCATTGTATATAAAGAAACGATTAAAAATACAGTGGAAGGTGTGGGACATTTTGAGCCACTGCGTCACTATGCGGAAGTACATCTTCTGATGGAACCCGGAGAACCGGGAAGTGGTCTTGTTTTTGACACGGCCTGCAGTGAGGATGTTCTGGATCGGAACTGGCAGAGACTGATCCTGACTCATCTGGAGGAACGTACGCATCCGGGGGTTCTCACCGGATCGGAAATTACGGATATGCGGATTACGTTGGTCAATGGCAGGGCACACTTAAAGCACACAGAAGGCGGTGATTTTCGGCAGGCCACGTATCGGGCCGTTCGCCAGGGCCTGAAAAAAGCAGGTTTGGTTCTTCTGGAGCCGATATATGAGTATCGTCTGGAAATTCCATCGGAAGCCACGGGCCGGGCGCTGAATGATATTCAGCGAATGTGCGGTGATTTTCAGCCGCCCATGATGGAAGGGGATCTGACTGTGATAACAGGTAACGCTCCGGCCTCAGAGATACAAGGCTATCAGCGCGAGGTGACGTCCTACTCCCGCGGACGGGGACATCTTACCCTGACATTAAAAGGTTATGAGCCTTGTCATAATCCGGAAGAGGTAATTGCTACGAGAGGATACGATTCAGAGAAGGATACGGAAAATCCCACAGGCTCTGTTTTCTGTGCACATGGTGCGGGTTTTGTGGTAAGCTGGGATCAGGTGGAGAAGTACATGCATCTGGAGAATATACAAATCGACGGGAATCCGGTGGATGCCAAAGAAGAATTCCGTATCCGGGAACGGGATACAGATTTGACAGGAAAAACACAGTTTTCCAAAAAGAAAGCCTCAGATCGCGTTCCGGTGCCTTCCTCCCTGGCTGAAGCAAAGGAACTGGAAGAAATCTTTATACGAACTTACGGTCCCGTGGAGCGGAAAAAGGCCGGTTTTGAGAGAAGAACAAAACCGGTGGTCCGGAGAGATCCCAAGGCGTACGCTGATAATGATCAGAAGTACAGTGCGAAGGGAATGGAGAAGAAAGAAGAATACCTTCTTGTAGACGGGTATAACGTGATCTTTGCCTGGGATGAGCTGCGGGAGCTGGCTGTGTGCAATATAGAGAGTGCCAGAGGACGTCTGATGGATATTCTGTGTAACTATCAGGGATACAAAAAAATGACACTGATTCTGGTATTTGATGCGTATAAGGTGAAAGAGAGCGCAGGGGCGGTCACAAAATATCAGAATATCTACGTGGTTTATACCAAAGAAGCGGAAACCGCAGATCAGTATATAGAAAAGACAGTTCACAAAATCGGCAGAAAGGGACAGGTGACGGTGGCTACTTCGGATGGGCTGGAACAGATCATTATCATGGGCCAGGGTGCAAGGCGCTTATCGGCGAGAGATCTGCAGACAGAAATTGAAGCGGCCAACGGACAGCTCCGGGAAAACTATCTGGAACGGGCTCCACGGGGCAAGAATTATCTTCTGGATCACGTTTCCGGGGAAGTGACCAGATTTCTGGAAGAACTGCGTGCCGAACGGAAAAAGGAGACACAATGAGAAGAGAAGAACGAATCAGATCGGAGATCAAAAAGAGATACCCTTCCCTTCGGGAGTTTGCAAGACAGGCCGGAATTCCGTATAGTTCACTTGCAACCGCTCTGGAGAGAGGAATTTCCGGAATGGGCTTTGACTCCGTGATGACATTGTGCGAAATGCTGGAACTTAGCCCTTATGATTTTCTTCCCAAAGAAACGTTTGTCAGGGGGAAGGATGGAAAAGAGAGCATGCAGATACGGGAAATGCTTCGGGTTTTTGATGGGATGAATGAGGAAGGGCGGGAGTGCATACTGAACCTTGCAAAAGATCTTTCCATGCTTACGAAATATCAGGAGAAAGGAAGTATACGATGATGAATTATGCTGTGATATTGTCCGGCGGGATTGGTACCCGGATGAGGATGGGTTCTTTTCCGAAACAGTATCTGGAAGTAAATAAGAAACCGATTCTGATCTATACGCTGGAACACTTCCAGGAAACACCGGAGATTGATCGGATTGTGATTGTGGCAGCAGATGCGTGGCAGGAGCAGATCCGGAAGTGGATGGTGCAGTATGGAATTACAAAATTTGAGCGTTTCGCACCCGCCGGAGAGACGCGTCAGGAATCCATCTTAAATGGACTTGAGGCTTGTATGGTGACATCAGAGACTGAGAAAGATAACGTGATTATCCACGATGGTGTGCGGCCCATGGTGAGCAGCGAATTGATCCGGAATTGTCTGGCTGCACTTTCTGAACATGAAGGGTGTATGCCGGTACTTCCTATGAATGATACGATCTATCAGAGCAGCGATGGCAAATCAATCGATCATCTGCTGGAGAGAAGTACTCTGTATGCGGGACAGGCCCCGGAGGCATTTCATCTGTGGAAATACACCCGGATTAACCGGGAGATGCCGGTCCACGAACTGGCCAAAGTAAAAGGGACCAGCGAGATAGCTTACCAAAACGCGATGGACGTAACGCTGATTCCGGGAGATGACCGGAATTTCAAAATTACCACTCAAAGTGACCTGGAACGATTTCGCAGTCTTACGGAAGGAGAAGCGTAAATGAAAGCATATCAGTTATGGAACATCGGTGAGCTGCGCCAGGTGGAGATCGATAAACCTTCTCTGCAGCCTGGTTGGGTACTGGTACAGGTAAAGGCAGCGGGCATCTGCAGTTCCGACATCCCGCGTATCTTCGAGACGGGAACCTATCATTTTCCGACGATTCCGGGACATGAGTTTTCCGGTGTTGTGGTGGAAACGGCGGATCCGAATCAACAGGAGCTTGTGGGCAAACGGGTCGGTGTTTTCCCTTTGATTCCCTGCCGTACCTGCAGTGCGTGTCGGGAAAAACATTATGAAATGTGTGAACACTATGATTATCTGGGATCCCGCAGAGACGGCGGATTTGCGGAATATGCGGCTGTTCCTGTCTGGAATCTGATTCCTCTTCCGGATAGCGTCAGCTATCGATCCGCGGCTATGCTGGAACCATTCTCCGTTGCTCTCCACGCAGTCAGACAAGGAAAAATCGGTCAGGGAGATACTGTGGCGGTGATCGGAAGCGGTATGATCGGCTTTGCCGCTGCGCAATGGGCTAAGAAGATGGGTGCAAAGGAAGTCTGCGTCATTGGACAAAGTGCCGGAAAAAAGAAAATTGCGGATCAGATCCCAGGGATTTCCTATCTGGTGAAAAATGGTAACGAAGAGCTGCCCTGTTTTGATTGTGTCATCGAAGCAGTCGGTTCGGAACGTGCTGTGGAGACGGCACTCGCAATTGCAAATCCGGGCGGTCATATTGTCCTGATGGGAAATCCAAAGTCCGATATCCGTCTTCCCAAAGCACTTTACTGGAGAATTCTGCGCAAACAGCTCCATGTGACGGGGACCTGGAATTCTTCTTACGAGAAAGATGCCCCCTGTGACTGGAGCAGAGCGATGGAAGCTCTTTCGTCCGGAGAGCTGGAGGCTGAGGGTCTGATTTCTCACTGCTATCAGGCGGAACAGTTGACGGACGGCCTGGAACTGATGAGAACTCACAGAGAGCCCTACTGCAAGGTGATGATCGAATGGAAGCAGGAAGAAAAAGAGGTTTCCAAACCACGCGAAAAAAGAAAGGATTAAGATGAGAAAAAGCAAGATATCCGCATCTATGATGTGTTCAAATCTGGTAGATTTACAGGCTACGATTGACGTTTTCGAGCAGGAAAAAATTGAGTATCTTCATATTGATGTGATGGACGGGGAATTTGTGCCGAATTTTGGACTGGGTGTGGACTATATCCGGGGACTCCGGGAACTGACTTCCATTCCGTTGGATTTGCATCTGATGATAAAGAATCCGGAATATAAACTGCAATGGATTGGTATCCGGGAAACGGATATCGCTACCATTCATTATGAGAGTACCTTTCAGGTGCAGCGTGCCCTGGATTATCTTGCGCCGTATGGCTGTAAGCGTTTTCTGGCAATCAATCCGGCGACACCGGTGTACGAGATAGAGGAAGTGCTCGATTATATTGATGGAGTCAATCTTCTGATGGTGAACCCCGGGTTTGCCGGGCAGAAAATTGTTCCAAGTACGCTTCGAAAAGCCCGGAAACTTCAGGAATTTCTGAAGCAGAATGGAAGAGAAGATATTATCATGGAAGTGGATGGAAATATCACAAATGAGCATGGGGCTGAACTTCGGACTTGCGGGGCCAGTATTTTTGTGGCAGGAACTTCCAGTATTTTCCGGACAGGAGTGGATGGTTTTGCCGAAAATATCCGGGCATTCAGAGCAGCGATTCGATAAAAGGACTTTTGCTTAAGGGAGAGTAGAGTCCCGGAAAAGAAGAGCACCTGTTTTCTCTGCACCGATTTCCCGCAAAGAGAATAAAGTATTGTGAGAAAACAGATGGAGAAGATGGGATGCCAGAGATAATTTTGCTGGTTGTGGCCCTGGTGCTGGATACCTTTGCTGCCGGTGTGGGTTATGGCAGTGACGGTATTTGGATACCATGGAAGATGGCCGTTTTGCTGAATCTGATCTGCAGTCTGACGCTGGCGCTGGCGATGGGTGTGGGAAAAGGAATTGGTATACTGATCCCGCCGGCTGTTTCGGATGGTATCTGTTTTGTGAGCTTTCTGATTCTTGGAGGGATCAAACTTTTTGATTATTTTATGAAACAGTATATTAACCGACGCTGCGGAATTGAGCGGAGTGTCACTATTTCCATGTCACAGCTGTCGGTTGTTATTCAGGTTTATGCAAATCCGATGAAAGCGGATTTGGATCAGTCGAAGGATCTGTCATTTCGGGAGACACTTTTTCTCTCTTTTGCCATGTCGGTTGATGGAATTGTATCAGCTCCCTTTGCGGCGATGCTGGGAATTCCTGTGATCGGAACGGCGGCAGCGGCATTTTTTACGGGAATGCTGCTTATGTATGCGGGATATTTTCTTGGAAAAGCACTGCAGAGTCACAGACAGTGCGACCTCTCTTTTATCGGAGGACTCGCCTTTCTGTTTCTTGCAGCGACAAAATGCAGCCTTTGGTCTTGACAGACCAAAGGTATTGTATTAATATAATGTTCATGAAACAAAGGAGAAAGAAGTACATGAACATTCAAGAATGCGACATCCTGAACACCATACGAAAAAATTCGTTTGTTAACCAGCGGATCCTTGCTGAAGAATCCGGGCATTCCCTGGGAATTGTAAATAAATCGCTTCGGTCGCTGATGCAGGAGGAATACCTGGATGACCAGCTGTGTCTGACGGAAAAGGCGAAAAAGGAAATCCTGGAAAAAGCGCCGAAAAATGCGGTGATTCTTGCAGCGGGATTTGGAATGCGTATGGTGCCGATCAATACGGAAACACCCAAGGGACTTCTGGAGGTACATGGGGAAACGTTGATTGAGCGTATGATACGACAGCTGCAGGAAGCCGGCATCTATGAGATTTATATTGTGGTCGGCTTTATGAAAGAACAATTTGAGTATCTGATAGATGAATACGGTGTGGAACTGGTAGTAAATACTGAATATGCATTGAAGAATAATCTTCATTCTATGAAACGGATTCTGTCTCACCTGTCGAATACCTATGTGATTCCCTGTGATATCTGGTGTGATCGGAATCCGTTTTCAGACTGTGAGCTGTATTCCTGGTATATGGTCAGTGACTGCGTGGAGCAGGAAAGCTCTGTCAGAGTAAACCGTAAGATGGAACTGGTATCGGTTTCCGAGGGCATGGGTGGAAATGCCATGATTGGTATCGCTTATCTTCTGGAAAAAGACGCGGCTTTTGTCAGAAAGCGCATTTGGGAGCTGTGCCAGGATGCCAGATACGACGGCGCGTTCTGGGAGGAGGCTTTATACCAGAAAGACCGGATGATTGTTCCGGCAAAAGTGGTTTCCACACTCAATGCGGTGGAAATTAATACTTATGAACAGCTGCGAGAGCTGGACAGTGATTCCAGTCAGCTGAGATCAGATGCGATCGATACGATTGCCGCGGCACTTCATGTATCGGCAGGGGAAATTGGTGAAATACAGGTTTTGAAAAAAGGTATGACCAATCGCTCATTTCTGTTCCAATGTCGTGGGGAGAAATACATTATGAGAATTCCGGGAGAGGGAACCGATCGCCTGATTAACCGTGCATGGGAGGCGGCAGTATATCAGACGATTGGAGAAAAGGGGATCTGTGATGAGGTTGTCTGTCTCAATCCGGCAAATGGATACAAAATTACGAAATATATGGAAGGAGCACGGGTCTGCAACCCTCTGTGCAAAGCGGAAGTAACTGCCTGCATGGAGAAACTTAAGGCTTTTCACAGGGCAGGTTTTCAGGTGGATCACGAATTTGATCTGTTCGGACAGATTACCTTTTACGAATCCTTAAGAGGCGAGATTCCTTCGGTTTATCGGGATTATGAAAAGACAAAAGCGCAGGTGTTTTCCCTGAAATCATTTCTTGAGACGGAAGCCCAGGATAAGGTTCTGACACACATTGATGCCGTGCCGGACAATTTTCTGTTTGTTCCGGCCAAAGGAGGAGGAGAGGAACTTCGTCTGATAGACTGGGAATACGCAGGCATGCAGGATCCCTATGTGGACATTGCCATGTTTGGCATCTATGCACTCTATGACAGAAATAAGATGGAGGAACTGATTGACGCCTATTTCCCGGAAGGCTGTACGCGCCGGATTCGAATCCGGATCTACGGTTATATTTCGGTCTGCGGCCTTCTCTGGAGTAACTGGTGCGAATACAAACGGACCCTTGGAGTCGAATTCGGGGAATACTCTCTGCGCCAGTACCGGTATGCCAAGGAGTATTACCGGATTGTACAGGAAGAGTGTCAGAAACTGGAGGAAGAAAAATGTTCAGAGTAAAACGTGCAGTCATCATGGCAGCAGGAATCGGAAGCCGTCTGCGGCCGGTGACGCTTACGACTCCCAAACCGCTGGTAAAGGTGAACGGTGTGCGAATGATTGATACCGTAATTCGCGGTCTTATAAAGAACGGGATCAGAGAGATCTATGTGGTTGTCGGCTATCGGAAGGAACAGTTTGAAAGTCTGAAACAGGAATATCCTGGGATCACCTTGATTTACAATCCCTGGTATGATACCTGCAACAATATCTCATCTTTGTATGCGGCAAGAGCGTATCTCAAGGATGTGATGATTCTGGACGGGGACCAGTTCATCTATCAGGATGAGATTCTTGCTCCGGAATTTGAGCGCTCCGGATATAATTGTGTCTGGACAGACAAGGAGACAGATGAGTGGCTGCTGCAGGTACAGGATGGAATTGTGACCGAATGCAGCCGCACAGGAGGCGCCAGGGGATGGCAGCTGTACAGTATCTCACGGTGGAATAAGGAAGACGGAAACCGATTACGGCATCATCTGGAAATCGAGTTTGAGATTAAGAAGAATACCGGTATCTACTGGGATGATGTGGCGCTTTTTTGCTATCCGAAAGAGTATCAGCTTGGTATCCGAAAAATGCAGGCAGGTGATCTGATTGAAATAGACAGTATGGAAGATCTGGCAGCCATTGATCACAGCTATCAAAGAAACTCTGATGAGTTACCGGAAAGGACGGAAAAATGAGGAAAAGCGAGAAAAAACAAACCAGGAAAGAACAAAAGGAGAACAGGCAGGCATCGGCATGGAAAACAGATACAGACTGGGTGACGACCCTGGTCCCTCTGGGTGTCATCGCAGTACTTTGCATCCTGTTTGTTGTTTTTCCGGATCAGTCTTCCGGTCTTCTTGATCTGATCCGGGGATTTCTCGGGGATGACTGTGGACTATATTATGCCATGCTTGGTGTTGGCATGTTTGGTTGTTCGATGTATTTTGCTTTTTCCGGATTCGGACAAATCCGGCTTGGCAAGGCAGATGAGAAACCGGAGTATTCTTCCTTTCGCTGGGGAATGATGATTTTTACCTCTACGATGGCGGCAGATATTCTTTTTTATTCGCTCTGTGAGTGGGCTCTTTATGCCAATGAACCGCAGATCACGGAAATGGGAGGAATTCAGAAATGGGCATCCACATACCCACTGTTTCACTGGGGGCCGATCGCCTGGAGTTTCTATATTGTTCTTGCTGTGGCCTTTGGATTTATGCTCCATGTCCGAGGAAGAGATAAACAGAAATTTTCCGAGGGATGCCGTCCGATTCTTGGAAACCGTGTGGATGGTCCTCTGGGAAAACTGATCGATCTGCTGGCGGTGTTTGCACTGCTGGCGGGTACTGCCACCACATTTTCCCTGGCAACACCGCTGCTCTCAGCAGCAATCGGCAGAGTGTTCGGTCTCAAAAACGGGACGGGACTTACCATCGTGATCCTTCTCGTGATCGCGGTAGTCTATACACTGACTGTCTGGTATGGCATGAAAGGAATTGCAAAGCTGGCATCTGGCTGTGGATATCTGTTTTTTGCTTTGCTTCTTTATGTTCTGATCGGCGGCGGTGAGACGCGCTATATCCTGGAAACCGGTTTTTCTGCAATTGGAAATCTGATCCAGAATTTTATCGGCATGGCGACCTGGATGGATCCTCTTAGGGAAACTTCGTTTCCGCAGAACTGGACGATCTATTATTGGGCCTACTGGATGGTCTGGTGCGTGGCAACTCCATTCTTTATCGGAAAAATCAGTCGGGGGAGAACCGTGAAAAGTACGATATTGGGAGGCTATGCCTGGGGACTTGCGGGAACCTATACTTCTTTTATCATTCTTGGAAATTATGGGATGGCGCAGCAGTTAAAGCATGGGATTGATATTTCCGGAACGATTGCGTCAGGCGGAAGCTATTCGGAAGCGATTCTCAAAATCTTTGACACGCTGCCGCTTGCGAAATGCGGGCTGCTTCTTTTGGCCGTCACCATGATCGCTTTTTATTCGACTACCTTTGATGCACTGACCATGGTAATTTCTTCTTATTCTTACAAAAAACTGTCGGTGAACGCAGAGCCGGATAAAAAAATGAGGACATTCTGGGCTGTAATGTTTATCCTGCTTCCCATTGCACTGATTTTTTCAGAGAATTCCATGTACAGTCTGCAGTCAGTATCCATCATAGCAGCCTTTCCCATTGGTATCCTGCTGATTCTGCTGGTTGCCTCTTTTGTCAAAGATGCCGGGAAGTATCTGAAAGAGTGACCGTAAAACAAGGAACATAAAGCGGACAGTAAAAAAGGGCGGCATCTGCAATCCCGTAGAAAGGATTGCGGATGCCGCCCCCAATTTTTTGGTTATTCTTCTGTTAAAACCCCGTTGTGGTCAAACGTATAGGTCATACCGTCAATTGTCTGGGTTCCTGTGACCCGGGCTCCGTTTTCATCAAAATAATAGGTTTTGCCGTTGATCGTTTTCCATCCGGTTACCATCGTACAGTCATCATCCAGGTAATACCATTTACCGTCTTTTGCGTGGAGCCACTCATTTCTCATGGCACCGCCCCAGCTCTTGACGTAATACCAGTCTTCATCCCAGTGTACCCACTGATCCGAATACATGACGCCGGAATCATTTACGAAATACAGATTGTCTTCGTAAAGGAAAGATTCCTTTCGTTTCATGGTACCGTCCTCATTCATAAAATACCATTTTTTCTGGTACTCAAACCACTGATTGGTCATGGCACCGCCCCAACTGGTCACGTAATAGCGATTATCATTCCAGTCGATCCACTGGTCATGGTACATCTTGCCGGAATCATTGACGAAATACCGGCTTCCGTCATAGAGGAAAGATTCATTGGTCTTGAGTGTTCCGTCGTCATTCAGATAATACCAGTCGCCGGAGACTTTCTGCCATCCGTTGACGCAGACATAATCGCGAACCAGGTACCAGTGATTGTTCATTCGGATAAAGGCATCTCCCGAGACACCACCCCAGCCAAGAAAACGGATTTGTTGGCCTGAGAGCGTCAAGGTTTTGCTCTTGGCAATTCCGCCCCAGGAGTAGAAGTAGTACATGGTACCGTCTCTTGGATCGGGATGCCATCCGCTGTGATACATGATACCTGTTTCGGTATCAAGATAATACCATTCATTGTCGTACTTCTGCCATCCGGTCAGCATTCCGCCCCAATCAACAAATAAATACCAGTCTTCCTTAATCTGATACCATCCGGTTACCATAACACCGTCTTCGTCAAGATAATACATACTGCCGTCATACGAAAGCCATCCGGTATGGTAAGTGCCGTCAGAATAGGGATAATACCATTTGCCGTCGATCTTTGTCCAGCCAAGCGGGGTCTTTTCGCTGATGATGCGTCCGTCTTTATCAAATACATACTCTGTGTTAGTGGAAGAATCCAGCCAGTTGGTATTGCGCAGTAAAATTCCGTTTTCATCGGCGTAATACTTGTCCCCGTTCAAAGTGAAAAAGCCATGGTAAGGAAGACCGTCATAGTAGGCACATAGATCACTGTTGCAGTTTGTATAGATATTGTATGTATCATCCACATTGGATGTCACAGCAGAAGACGAAAAATCAACAACAATCGCGGATACAGAATCAGAATAAGCGGTTGTGGAAAAGATGCGTGACTTAAGGTCTGCGAGCAGAGCCGTTTTATCCTCATGAAACAGACTGAAATGACCGGGCTGGACAAAATAGTCTGCACTGATATCCTGCAGATAATCCGCATCCATGGCATTGTCATAGCCGTGATGGTTCGCGGTGACAAGATCAATATCATATAAATTGTAATTGGCCAGGATCCTGTCCAGATCCCCGGGGACGGAACCAGTCTTTTCTGTATTATCGATGTCGCTGGTAAGAAAAGCCTGATGATTGTTTGCAGTGGCAATCACACCGAGGCAAAACTGGTTTACGTCGTCTTTCGGTTCCGTCATGTAATCCTCATCGTAATTCACGATCTGGATCTGAAAATCACCAAGCGAAAAGCTGGGATTTCCATTTTCTGCTGATCCAGCATCCGGATCGAGATGCTGGATCAGCGTGACACCGGAGGTTTCCTCTGCTGCCTGGATCGTCTGGTCGTAGACATACAGATTGTCCCAGAGACGGGATTCATCAGATACATAAGAATCCTGATACTCCAGCAGGTAAACACGTTCCGGACTGTAATTACGGATAATGGTGTCGGCAGTGCCGATGTGATCACTGTGTGGGTGGGTTGCAACGTAGAATTCCAGGTTGCGGGAGGTAACTCCCACCGAGTCCATATAGTCCAAAACTTCCTGGTCATACCCTTCGTTGGTAATGATTCCGCTGCGCAGTGGATATTGTTCATCGGAACCGTCCGGATAATCCCAGTCTTCGCCGGAATCCACCATACCAAAAACTTTCTGACCGTATTTATCTTTACTTTCCAGAAGAACAGCCGTTGTATTGCCAGGGAGTGTGAGTACATGAATCTTTGCTGTGCCGGCAGCAGATGAGACTGTTTCCGGAGCGGAAAGAAGGGCGGCTGCCCCAAGAAGAATCACAGCACCGGAAAAAACAAGGTGTTTTCCGCTGCGAAAAATGCTGCGATGCATATAGATACTCCTCTCGATGATTCAAAGTGTAGTGTTTCTCATCAGCTATTAAAGCACATTTCTTTTCAAATGTCAAAAGGTTCAGTACAGGATTTCAAAAATCGTTTTGCAACTGGGTTACTGCTCAGACGGCAACGTACGCCGTGCATAAGCTTTAGACTGCAGGTTGTTTGACAAGAACATATAGATGTGCTATAAAGATAACACAAACAAACGAGCATACAGATTTTAGAGAATGGGGTTGGAATGAAAACATGAAAATCTGTTTTATTACGTATGACATAAATCAGGTTGGCGGAATTGAGCGGGTGATTGCAATACTGAGCCGGTATTTTACAGAGACTTTTTTATGGGAAACTGACATTTTATCTCTTTATTCAGAGGAGACGAAAGCTTTTTTTTCTTTGGGAGAGAAGGTTCGTGTGATTCATGGAAACAGGAGCGGTCTGAAAGAAGGAAAAAAACTGATCCGGGAATATCTCTTGCAGTCCGGGAAGTCTTATGACTATATTTTTACATTTCATCTTTATCTGGCAGAGACGATGGCCGTTCTGATTCCGCGACTGGGGAAAAACACGAAATGGATTGCGACAGAGCACAATTCTGTATATTACTATACATGGAAGAGAAAGTTGGTGAATCTGCTGATGTATCGGAGAGCAGATCATCTGGTGGTATTAACAGAAGCATGTGCTTCCTATTATAAAAGGCACGGCGTAAAACGTACCCTGGTGATCCCCAATGCGGTATCTTTTGAGATACCGGAGAGCAGCTGCCTGGATAAAAAAAGGATTGTTGCAATCGGAAGGATGGAGTATGTGAAAGGATACGATATGCTTCTGGAAGCTTTTTCGCAGATTGCGGGAACTCACCCGGACTGGAGACTGCGGCTGATCGGGGATGGTGTTACCAGAGAAAGTCTGGAAAAGCAGGCCCGGGAACTGAATATCTCGGACGTGATGGAATTTGCGGGCTATCAGAAAAACGTAAAGGAACAGCTTTTGGAGGCTTCTTTTCTTGTGATGCCCTCGCGAAATGGATACGAAGGATTTCCAATGACAGCGCTGGAAGCTTTGGAATGCGGGGTACCGATCGTAGCTTATGAGATGTTTCAGCTCCGTGAGATGGCAGGCGATTCCGATTCCATGAAGTTTGTGGAATACTGTAATGTTACAGAACTGGCCAGGGCGATGGAAGATCTCATGGATCATCCGGAAAAACTAAAATTTATGGGCAGAGAAGCAAAAGAACGGGCAGCATACTATCACAGCAGTCATATTGGAGAAATGTGGAAAGAATTGCTGCAGTCGACGGGAAACTGAGCGCAAGGAGAGGTTATGCGAAAAATTACAGAATTGAGAGAATTACAGGAGATTGCTTTAACATTGCTGCTTTATCTGGATGATATCTGCCAGGAGAATCACCTCACTTATTTTGCGGCAGACGGTACATTACTGGGCCTTATACGGCATCAGGGATTTATTCCTTGGGATGATGATGTGGATGTGTGGATGCCAAGAGAAGATTATGAAAAACTGGAAAAAATTGTCAATGCAGATTCCGGTCATCCGTACCGACTGATCAATCATCGGAATACCAAAGGATATTGTCTGGCTTATGGAAAGATTGTGCATACACAGACCAGTTTGAAAGAGCATTTTGCAGGATCGGTTGATACCGGGGTGTTTATCGATATCTTTCCCTATGACGGCCTGCCGGATCGGAATTCAAAAGAATATGACAGACATCTGGACCGCCTGATGTTCCTGGAAAGCCAGAGACTCAATGCGTTCCGTACCTACCGGGAAAGTCTGAGAGGGAAAAAGGGAAATGCGGTAAAATGGTTCAAATGGGCAATCCGAAAATGCTACGGAAAAGAGAGAATTCTCCGGACAATTGAAAAAAACTGCAAAAAATATCCGGTGGAAGGATCAGAGTATGTCGCGTGTATGTGCGGCGGATACCGGAAAAGTGATGTGATTCCAAATGAAGCAGTTGCACAGGCAATACGCCTGCCGTTTGAAGGCCATCTGATCAATGCCCCGATTGGATATGAAACATACCTGAGAACCTTATATGGAGATTACATGCAGTTGCCGCCGGTGGAGGAACGGGTTCCGAAACATGAATCCGATGCCTGGTGGCTTTAATGGAAATGGGATATTTAAGAAGAGGATAAAATATGGATAGGGTATCAGTTGTGATTCCGACATATAACAGTGCAAAGACGATTTGCCGGGCGGTGGATTCTGCGCTGCTTCAGAAAGTTCCGATGGAAATACTGGTGATCGATGATGCTTCAAACGATGAGACAGAACGCGTGATGAGAAAGTATAAGACGGAAGCGAGAGTGCGGTACCTGAAAAATGAAAAAAATCTGGGGGTTTCCGCCAGTCGGAACCGTGGGGTAGCCGCTGCATACGGAGAATATGTCGCCTTTCTCGATGCGGATGACTATTGGGCTGATGGCAAACTGGAAAAGCAGTTGAAGCTTATGAAGAAAACCGGTGATGTGCTTTGCTGCACCGGGCGGGAACTGATGGGGGACAATGGAGCACTTTCCGGGAAAATCATTCCTGTGAGCGATAGGATTACCTATCGCCAGCTGCTTCTGGGAAACGTAATTAATTGTTCGTCTGTACTGGCAAAGAGAAGTGTTTTGCTGGAATTCCCTATGGAACATGATGAGTGCCATGAGGATTACTTAAACTGGCTGCGCATTCTGAAAAAATATGGATCCGCATGTGGTGTACCGGAACCGCTGCTGAAGTATTATGTGAGCAGCAACGGGAAATCCGGAAACAAGCTTCACTCAGCAGGCATGACTTATCAGGTGTACCGCAGGCTTGGACTTGGACGTCTGGCATCGCTTGGATATTTTTGCTGTTATGCCTGGAATGGTTTTTTAAAATACCGAAAAGCATCTCACTATCGTGAGAATAAGGCGGCTGATTAAGCGCACCTGAACAGCAAGGGAAAACAGCTGTGCAAAAATAGAATCTTGCGTCGAGATCTGTTTTCTGCACTGCCTCCGATACCGTCTGAACAGTGACGAAAAAACAGGTAAAAAACAGATCCTGTAGGAAGGGTTTTTTTTGAGGGATAAATGTGCTAGAATAAGAGGAAATACGAAGAGAGGAAAATCCTTATGAAAAATAGAGACAGGGAACAATATAAGCATTTTCTGCGCATCTGTGCAGTGGCGGTTATTCTAATACTGGAATGTCTGATTTTTGCTGTTTTCTGGAACCGGTATTACAGTGAACGGCTTTGGATTGAGCCGTTCTGGAATAAAGGCAATAAAGTGATTGTGGTTGTCTACGGAGTGTTTCTGCTGGCGTTTATGTATATTTACGGCGGCATGAAAATCGGCTATATGAAGGGAAGCAGTATCATCTATTCTCAGGCAATCGCAGCTTTTTGCACGAATGTTCTGATGTATTTTCAGATCATGCTTTTGTGGAGACATGTTCCCTATATTTTGCCGATGATCTGTATGACATTGATTGATTTTACTGTGTCAGCAGTGATTTCGTTTCTGTGCGACCGCTTGTTTGCACGGCTGTTTCCTCCGAGGAGGCTGCTTTTGATCTATGATGAATATCAGATGGATTCGCTTGCATGGAAGATGAATCAGCGCCAGGAGAAGTATACGGTACAGATGAAGGTACACGCATCGGTTGGTGAGGAGGAGCTTTATCGCCAGATTGATCAGAACGGACAGGAAGGAGTCATTCTGGGGGATCTTCATTCGGAACTGCGAAACAGGCTGCTGAAATATTGCTATACCAGGTCAATCCGTGTCTACATGACGCCCAAACTTTCGGATATTATGGTGCGGAAGGCGGAAGCACTTCATATTTTTGATACTCCGCTTCTGCTGGCACGAAACAGCGGTCTTTCTCTGGATCAGCGGTTTTGCAAAAGGGTGCTGGATCTGGCAGTCTCGTTTGTCATGCTGATCCTTGCGTCCCCTGTGATGCTGATTACTGCATTCTGCATCAAACTTTATGACGGAGGTCCGGTTTTATTCAGACAAAAGCGTTTGACGATAAACGGAAAAGAATTTGAGATTTTCAAATTCCGCAGTATGATTGTCAATGCGGAAAAAGATGGTGTAGCACGTCTCGCAACAAAACACGATTCCCGAATTACGCCCGTGGGAAAAGTCATCCGTGCACTGCGCATTGATGAACTGCCGCAGCTGCTGAATATCATAAAAGGAGATATGAGTATTGTCGGACCCAGGCCGGAACGTCCGGAGATTGCGAAGGAATATGAGAAGTCCATTCCGGAATTCGCATACCGTCTGAAAGTAAAGGCAGGACTGACCGGATATGCTCAGATTTACGGAAAATACAATACTACAGCGTATGACAAACTGAAACTGGATCTGATGTATATTGAAAGCTATTCAATACTGGAGGATCTGAAACTGATACTGTTGACGGTGAAGATTCTGTTCATGAAAGAGAGCACAGAGGGACTGGAAGAGGGTCAGACGATCAGCTTGTCCGAACAGGAAGATGAGAAAGAGGACCAGAATGTATAATACGGAAGATATGGAACTGCAGGCATTGCAAAAGAAAAACCTGGAAATGGCGGTGATGTTTTATCACTGGTGTCAGAGAAACCATCTTCTCTGTTATTTATGTGGGGGAGGATGTATCGGGGCAATTCGTCATGGAGGATTTATCCCGTGGGATGATGACCTTGACTTTTTTATGCCGAGAAAAGATTATGAGAAGTTTTTGAAACTCTGGGATACACAGGAGGAAAGCAGGATCTATAAGCTGGAGTATCCAAAGAAAGGCTTCTGTAATGCACATACATTTGCAAATATCCGCGACAGCAGAACGACGCAGGTGAAAAAAGAACAGGTGGATATGGATCTGTGCCACGGCGTTGCTCTCGATATTCTTCCGATTGAAGGCTACGCGCCGGGCTTTTTCACCAGAAAACTTCAGATTGCGGAAGGAAAAATCTTTCAGCTGTTCTGTACACAGGTGATTCCTTCGAAAGAGCGTCATGGGTCGTTGATGCATTATCTGGGGAAGCTGCTTCTTACACTTGCTCCGACGCAGAAGCTGCGTTTTGCCATTTGGAATCAGGCAAAGAATTATGTTACGAAGTTTGATATCGACAGTCCGCATGTGGATGGAATTACCGAAATGTGTGCGCCGCAGGCAATCCTTAGAAAATATCCTAAGAAAATTTTTGCATCAGCGATTGAAGTGCCTTTTGAGGACGAACGTTTGCCGATCCCTGTGGGATACGATGTGTATCTTAAGATGGCGTTCGGTAATTACATGGAACTGCCGCCAAAAGAGCAGCAGCAGCCGCACCATGATGCAGTTTTTGTAGATCTGGAGCATTCGTGCGAAAGATATAAAGGAATTTATTACTGCTGCGGAAAGAAGAAAAAAAGGTCAGAATAATGGAAGGAGGAATCAATGGCGGAAATAACAGTCATTATTCCGGTTTATCAGTCGGAAAAATATCTGGAAAGATGCCTGGATTCCGTGCTGTCTCAGAGCTTTTCTGATTTTGAATTGCTGCTTGTGGATGATGGTAGTACGGACAGAAGTGGCAGGATCTGCAGAAGTTATGCCGCGAAGGATCACAGGATCCGGTATTGCTATAAAGAAAATGGCGGAGTGAGTTCGGCACGAAACTATGGGGTGAGCCATGCAGAGGGAAGATACATCACTTTTGTGGACAGTGATGACTTGATCGCAGAGGATCTGCTCCTGGTGCTTTATACACTGGCAGAAAAGTATCAGGCACAGATGTCGGTTTGCCGTCATATCGATTGTTATGAGGGAAAGACACAGCCAAAGCCGGATAGTGTGACGGAAGAATTCTGCACCGGCCAGAAGGAGGGCCTGGAATACATGCTGAAAGCGCGTCTGTTCCATGTGACGCCCTATGCGAAGCTATACAGGAAGGAAATTTTCTGCGGTGTCAGTTATCCGGATAAAACAATTGCGGAAGATGCCTATGTGATTGTGCCATTGGTTTTGAACTGTCGTAAAATTGCATTTACAACGGCACAAAAGTATTTTTATATGCATCGGAGAGGAAGTCTGACCACAAGTGCTTTTCGATGGTCGGATATGGGAACGGTGGAGGTCTGGACGCATAATCTGGAAGTGATTCGAAAAGCGTTTCCTGATCTGGAAGAGCAGGCCATGGCACGGTGCTGCTGGTCTCGTTTTTATGTATTGGACAAACTGATGCTTGTTCCAAAGCAGGATGCTTCACAAAAACAATTGCAGCGTGAATTGGTGAAAGAACTGAAAAAACATCCGAAGCTGATCCTTTCCAAAGATTATTTTACCCTTTCGAGAAAGACAGCTTATCTGTCACTGTTTTTTGGCCCATGGCTGTATCAGGTGCTTGTAAGAAGTCTTGCGAGAAAACGGGATCTGTAAATGAACGGAAGATGTCGGAGGTTCTTTAAAATGTTGACTATGATAAAAATAGCAGCCGTCTTTTTGGGGATGCTGTTTCTCTTTTTCTGTTTTGGTTCCTATTTTGTCTTTGAGAAAAGAAGAGAGGCACATGGGATAGCGCGAGCGGTTTTGTTTGGGTTTATTGCTTATTATTTCCTGTTTGAGCTGATTTCATTTCCGATGATGCTGGCACAAACAAGCCTGAGAGCACTGACGACAGTCTGGACGATTGTGGTTGTATTGGTTGCTGTCACGGCGTTTGTCCGTTATCTGGGTGAGTGGAAGAACTGCCTGGACAGGCAAAGAGCCGTAAGGCTTCCTGGACAGGCCAGCTTTTATGTTATGCTGCTGGTGATCGGATTTCAGTGTTATCTGGTTGCTGTGACCCCGGACAACAGCGTAGATTCCGCGTATTATGTGGCGAATGTCAGTACAAATCTCGCGACAAACACGATCAATTGTTATGATCCCTTTACCGGGGCTGCGCTGGAAGGGTTCAATATCCGGTATCTTTTTGGAATGTATCCGGTGGCCAATTCGGTGGTTTGTGACCTGACCGGAATTCATCCCCTGGTACTGACGAAAGTGGTTTTGTTTGTTATGACCGTTGTGCTTTCTTATCTTGTATATGCGCAGATTGGTTTTAGTCTGTTTGGAGAAAAAAAGGAATCTGTGTGGCTGATGCTGTGTTTTATCAGTATCCTGAATCTTTGCTTTCACACCCTTTATTCCAATGCTTCGTTTTTACTGACGAGAGGATACGAGGGAAAGGCGATTCTTTCCAATGTAATCCTGCCGCTGGTGTTTTATTTCGGTTTGTGCCTGTATGAGAAAATGGAAGATCGGAACATTTGGAAACTGATTTTTATGACCGGAATCGCTGCGGTTGATATTTCCATGTCATCCATGCTGATTGTACCTGCTGCTGTCAGTGCAGTCGTACTTCCACAGATTGTTATGAAAAAGAAATGGAAACAGGCAGGTAAGTATGTTGTCTGCATGATACCGTCAGCGGCAGTCCTCATTGTCTATTTCCTTGGCAGCAGAGGAATTCTGCAGTTTCCGATTGTACACTGAAAAAGAGAGGAGAAAATATATTGGGAAATATCAGCCTGCAGGAGCAGGGATATCGTTTTGTGAGAAGCTGTTTTAGAGCTTTCGGCGGAAATACGGATTTACTTGCCCTGTTTTTACTTGCCCTTCTTTTTCTGGCAGTGAAGGGAAAGCAAAAGGAAAAATATATTTTTGTCTACAGCACGGTTTTCCTTGGGGTTACTGTCTATAATCCACTGATCGTGAAACCGGTGATTGGAAAACTGGGGATGACGACAGTGTATTACCGCTTTTTCTGGATTCTTCCGATGGTACTTCTTATGGCGTACTGCTGCGTGAAGCTGCTGGATGAGATACCAAAAGGAAAAAAGAGGTCAGGTGTCATGATCGCTCTTGTGCTGATTATCTGGATTTCCGGTGATTCTGTAATAAGTGATGGAATACCGAAAGTGCCGGAGAATCAGTATAAAGTAGCGGATGACCTTCTGAATGTCTGCACAGCAATCCATGAAGACACGGAAAAAGAGTACCCTAAAGCGGTGTTTGAGAATGAGTTCAATCTGTTTGCCCGTCAGTATGACGGCTCGATTCTTCTGACACTGGATCGGGATATCGTTCTTTTATCGCAGGGATCCACAACTGTTTCTACCAGAGGATTGTCGGAGGAGGAAATCGAAGATCAGAATACGATTATCGGGGTGATCTACCAAACGGATTTGTCCATAGATGCTTCCCGGTTTATGCAGGCGCTGTATGATACAGAGACGGATTATGTCGTGATCTCTGCAGAATCACCGGTACGGGAGTATGTGGAAAATGCCGGCTGCTCTTTTTGCAGACAGACGCAGGAACATATCATATACCGTGTAGGACAGAAAGGAATTTCATCGTGAATAAAACAAAAGATTATCTGCAGCTGCATTTGAATATCCTGCTGTTTTCTTTGACCAGCGTGTTTTCGAAATGTGCTTCGGTACAGTACAACAAAGGAGGACTGACCAATCCGCTTTTGTATCTGTTTCTTTTTCTCATGGCTGCGAACTGCGGAATTTACGCAATTGCCTGGCAGAAAGTGATAAAAAAGTTTACGCTTTCCACTGCTTATGCGAATCGCAGTGTTTATCTGATCTGGTCTCAGCTGTGGGCCGTATTGATTTTTCATGAGAATCTCACAATAAAAAATATCATCGGTCTACTGATTGTACTGGTGGGAGTGATGGTGGTGCAGCGCTATGAATAAATATATGATGTTAATGATGGGATGCACGGTGTTCTCGGCAATCTCGCAGATTTTGCTGAAACAGAGTGCAAATGCGGAACATGAAAATGCTTTGCGGGAATATCTGAACTGGCGTGTGATTACAGCCTATCTGATTTTTGGAAGTGTATTGCTGCTGAATACCTACGCATACACACAGGTGGAATTAAAATATGGTCCTGTGCTGGATACGCTTACCTATGTATTTGTACTGATTCTGTCCTGTACGTTGCTGAAAGAGAAAGTATCGAAGGGAAAACTCATCGGAAATTTTCTGATTATTCTGGGTGTCCTGGTATATACGCTTCCTTAACAATAGAAATGATCCTGAAAAAAGCTCCGGAAACAATCCGGAGCTTTTCAACAATGTGTGCCGAGCATGACACTAATCTTACTGGTGAAAGTCCAGTCACGGGTATTTACCGCCAAGTGTAGTGAACCACAAGTCGGTGCCAGTAATGGTATGGATGAAGGAAGTGGTGTAGCAAAGTTCTTGAGCCTACGTA
>JALEOU010000101.1 GCA_022766945.1 Fusicatenibacter sp.
CTAAAACGAAGAAAGTTATTACAACTCCTCCCCCCGTGCTTTGTAGTATAGCCTCTTACAAACAATTCTACAGCACAACGTAGAGAGTTGGAACACTTTCATTACTATTTGTGCCGCCCAGCCAAAGGCGGCGGAATGGAAATTGATGAGCATATTCGCAGGAGCCTTAAGTGACCGTTGGAATAAGAAAATAATAATGCTTGTCTGTGATACACTTGCTGCATGCAGCACAGCTGCCGTTTTCCTTTTGCTGAAAGAAAATCTGCTCGCACCCGTCCATCTGTATCTTCTGAATGCTGTCAACGGATTTATGAATACGGTCCAGCAGCCGGCCAGCGATGTTGCCATGACGCTGATTATCCCCAAAAAGTATTATCAGAAAACCTCTGGGCTGCGCTCTTTTTCGCAGTCACTGGTGACCATTCTTCATCCCGTATTTGCTGCTTCTCTATTTGCATTGTTTGGAATCGAAGGGGTCATTTACACTGATCTTACCACTTTTGCGCTCGCTTTTTTTACGCTGCTGTTATTTATCTCCATACCGAAGCCCGAAACCGGAGATGAAAAGCAAAAAGAATCTCTGACAAGCTCAATATCAGGAGGGTTGTCCTATTTGAAAGAGAATCCTATGATTCTGATGTTAATTCTCTTTCTTGCAGGTGTGAACCTGATTGCATCTGCTTTTGATGCTGTTCTTCCGGCTTATGTGCTCCCGCGAAGAAACGGCGGAGAGGCTATCCTTGGCATCGTGACTTCCTGTGCCGGAATTGCTACACTCTCAGGCAGTCTGATTGCATTCCTGGCGCCGGTTCCCAAAAACCGTATTCGGATCATCTATATTACCATGCTGATCTCCCTGAGTACGGAAAATTTTCTGCTGGCTTTTAGCAGAAATCCGATATTCTGGTGTATCGGGCAGATTGTTGGCTGGCTTTTGGTACCTCTGATGAATACAAACCTGGATGTAATCCTTCGTACTACGATACCGGTCGAAATGCAGGGCAGGGTGTATTCCTGCAGGAATACA
Source organism: Fusicatenibacter sp. (assembly GCA_022766945.1). Lineage (GTDB taxonomy): Bacteria > Bacillota > Clostridia > Lachnospirales > Lachnospiraceae > Fusicatenibacter. The sequence goes on from JALEOU010000101.1 coordinate 1,028, forward strand.
CTTCAGTTTTTCACGATTCCCATCGGATTTTATCTTGGCGGTTGGATGGTGGATGAAGTCTGCGAACCATTTATGGCACAAGGATCTGCAGGAGGATATCTGGCCATTCTGTTCGGTACCGGAAAAGGATCCGGGGCAGCATTGATGCTTTTTTTCTCGGTATAGCCGGTACAGCAATCTGTCTTTTCTTTGGGCAGATTCTGAAGAAATACACATACAAAGAAACAGAATAAGTTTTGAAAATCGCATTCGCAGGGAATCGTTAAACGGTTTCCTGCGATTTTATTTTATAACTTTCACAATATTTTCACAAACAAATTAGCACTCACCTCTTGACAGTGCTAACAATGCGTGTTATATTACATCTAGAACATATGAAATAACATTTTATTCCATATTACTTTTCATATAAGACAACGAGCGGCAGCAGATACCGCATAATAAAGGAGGATTTGGTTATGTTAATGCCTGGTATTTTAGGAGAAACCTTATTTGATGATTTGATGGATTTTTCATTTCCGGATGTAAACCGCACATCGTATAACAAACAGAGTAAGAATTATATGAAAACTGACATTCGTGAGATGGCAGATAGCTATGAACTCGTTATTGATCTGCCCGGATTTCAGAAAGACGAAATTCAGATTCAGCTAAAAGACGGTTATCTGACCATTCATGCTGAAAAAAAATCGGAAAAAGCTTCCGATAACAATAATAAAAAATATATCCGCCGTGAACGCTATACCGGCAGTATGAGCAGAAGCTTTCATGTTGGAAACACGCTCACACCTAAGGAAATTCACGCAAAATTTGAAGATGGTACTTTAAAGCTGGATTTACCGAAAGAGGAAAAGAGAATTGCCGAACAGACCCATTATATTTCCATTCTCTAATCATGTAATATAAGGCTATTAGCTGAATATAAAGAGGAGTGCCCGAAAGTTTTTCAAAAACTATTCGGGCACTCCTTTATGTATATCTTTATAGAAAAAAGAAGCCTCTTAAGGCTTCTTTTTGCAGCGACCCGGATCGGGATCGAACCGACGACCTCCGCCGTGACAGGGCGGCGCTCTAACCAGCTGAGCCACCGGGCCAGACATATACAGAATATAAAATA
>JALEOU010000017.1 GCA_022766945.1 Fusicatenibacter sp.
TGATTTCGAAGCAAGACTACCGAAATATCTGCGTAACGCACTCCATCCAGAGGCTGTAGCGGCATAAATCGCTATTTTGTTAGCTGAAGTATTGAATTTTCAAGGTGCAAAGCCCATTTTAGGTATGGGAAGTCTTAGTAATTTATTTACGCTCTTGCACTAATACAATTGTGATAATACGGACTAACATTTCATTTTCTGAATACTTTTCCAAAACATCTGGCACGGTATCTTTCCAGGCAATTCCCGATATAAAATAGTTACTGCGCTCTCCTTCTATTGGCAGTTCAAAACCATTGCCTTCTCAGATGTTTGAGCCTGACCACAAGCACATAAGTATAAAATAAGTGCCGCAAGAAATATCCCTGTTTTTGCTCATAAATACTACCTTTGCCATATCATAATTTTTATCATTTTCACTGCATTGGTTTCACACTTCTTTCTCTGAATATTATTGTATTTTTTGAATATTAATATATTACATTTATTAATACAGTATTTTAATTACATTATCATTATACTTTTCCTTTATTGTTTTGTCAATAATAAGAATTGCAAAATCTAATGTTTCATTGTAAAATATACATAAGTCAAATGACGAACGAGCCCTGTTTGGGCTGCTTTCTCATCTTTTTCCGGGAGTCATATATAAAAATCTTTTCTTGGAGGTGTTCTTATGAAAAAGCCACGAAAACTTCCCCATCTTTCCCAACGCGATATCGACGTTCTCACCATTTTATGGAATTCCAGTCATTCCATGACCGCATCGCAGATTGTCGACGCCTCACCCGACCTGACCATGAATACGGTACAGGCTGTCTTGCGAAAACTTTTGAAAAATAATCTTATTGAAGTTGCTGATATCGTATACAGCGGTACGGTTCTTTCCAGGAGTTATCTTCCCGCTATTTCTTCGGAAGATTTTGCCGTTGCTCAGCTTACAGATGAATACCGAAGGCTCAAAGACCGGGTGTCCGCAGCTTCCCTGTTCGCAGCATTCATTGACGAGGAAACAAACTCTGCCAAAAAAGAGGAAGAGATCGAACAGCTTGAACAGATACTCCAGGCCTATAAGAATTCCATACAGGCAGACTCCGGGGAGGATACAAAATGATACGCTTTTCTTTTTCAAGTACGTTCATTGCAGCACTGGCATGCAATCTGATCCTAATCATTCTTTCGCTTCTATACCGGAAGAAAAATCTCCTGCCTTACTTTGATCTTGGCTTTCTCGGATTTTTTCTGGTTCTTGCTGCAAGCAGAATATTTTTTCCTTTTGAGCTTCTTCCAATTACCCATAATATTTTCTGGCCGCAGATAATCTCCCGCTTTATCTCCTGGTTTTTACACCCGCAATTTGTCATTGGAAGCCATACCTATTCCCTATGGAATTTTTCCGTGTTGATCAGCTCAGTCATTTCCAGCATTCTGTTGATCAGGTATATTTTGGAAATTTTTCATTTTCATCAATGGATTCGCACATATGGAACGGAAATTGCTGCGGATGCAAAAGAGCAGACTGTGCTGCGGCAGATCCTGTCATCCCAGAAAAAGCAGATGCAGGTCCAGCTGATGACGCTTCCCCTGATCTCAACTCCCATGGTGTGCAGATATCACAAACGAACCATCCTTCTGCCGGAGAATTTATCACTTTCCGAAGAGGAATTGTATTATGTCCTCCGGCACGAGCTTTCCCACCTCTATCATCATGATCTGGAGTTAAAGGCACTTGTCCACCTGATCCAGATTGTTTACTGGTGGAATCCTTTCTGTTATCTTTTGAAAAGACAGACGGATCTTCTGTTGGAAATGCGCATCGATACTTCGATTGCCAAAACGAAGGCGGCAAAGGAGACTTACCTCAGCTGCCTGTTAACGGTTGCCAAAGAAGAAAAGGCGGACTTTTCTTCACCGTTCGCAATCTCTTTTTGCACCTCCGGATCATCCTCTCTGGTAAAACGTTTTGAGTTGCTGACTTCAAACAGGAATTCTTCCAAAGCGGGAAAGGCTGCAAAGGTATTACTTGCGGCGTTCTTACTTATCCTGTATTTTTCTTCGTTTTATTTTATTATTGAAGCGTCTTCCATACCAAAAGAATTGATGAATGAAGATGTCACTTTGCAGACTGCTGATAATATTTATATTATCAAAAACGATTCCGGTACATATGATGTATTTTTAAATAATAAATTTCTGGAAACAACTGACTCTTTAGAATATTACAGAAAGGACCTTCAAATATATGAAAATTATGAGGAATATTACGAGAAAAATGAATAATATTAACCGTCTCTTTACCCTATTATTAGTTTTTTCAATTATTAATTTATCAGCACCCCATGTTACTTATTCGAAAACCATTTCTAGTAATACCAATTACTCTCTCGAGAATATAAGCATTGCACGAAGTGATGATATCCAGTGGGTATTTAAAGAAATCGATGGAAAACTCTATAAACGGTTGTATAATTACACAACACATGAATGGATCGGCGACTGGATCCTTGTCGGCTGATACACCGTTTCCTTTTATGTCCCAGAAGTCTTCTCAAAACCAATAAGCAACACCAACTGTAAAATTGAGGCTGCCTCACGAAAGCGACAGCCTCTAACATCATTAAAATCGTACAAGGTCAATTGCTATATCATTTCCTGTTTTACTTAAGCTTAATGCCGTATCCGGTGTCGATCCACTGCTCCCAGACACTTTTCTTTGCTGGAACCCCGGATGCAGATTCTCTTGCCGGAGCGCCGCACCTGTTTTCTATACACTGCTTAATCACCGTATAGATTTTATCCGGATCTTCCATACTGTCCATCCGGAAAGTAAGGATCTGACCTATTCCTGGTAAACTTCCGCCTGCGCTTTTGCTTCGTACCCGAAGATTTCCGTATAGCCCACAGAAGGATAAGCAAAACTGTCTTTTCCCGCCAGGACAGGGGCAGTATCAAACATGACACCTAATGCTTCTGACATCTGATCAACAGAACTTCCTCAGTCTGCCAGTGATCGAATTCCCTTCAACAATTCTTCCGCATCGCCTTTTCCGAAATAGCCTAATCGGTAAGCCCTTCCGTTCACGTAAATCTGCCCGGAATCCATGATCCCCACTTCCGCTCCCTGTTCTGTTGTGAAATATACAGAGATTCCGTTTCCGTAGATGCTGACATTTGGAATCATGGAACGAAAACTCCAGTGATAGCTGTACCGGTTCAGAAGCTCACATACGGCTTCGTATTCTTTTGTTCCTTCCATCATTACTGCTGAATAGCAAAAGATCTTCGGCTCACCGTCTTCGATCATTCCCGCTTCACTGTAGTTCACCATAATCTTTTCGGCACCGGTAAATATTCCGCTCATCTTTCTCGGATAAAACCAGAACAGAAATCCGATACAAACCAACACCAGCACCGCACCCGACATTACTTTTTTCTTCTTCAATCCATCCATTCCCCCTGCCGTTTCACAGGAAATGATCTGAAACTTTCCTGTGGACCAAATTCACCCCGCACTGTTCAATTTCAATGTTCATTTGACCTGTGTAACAGTGCAAATGTAACTGTATTTTAACTACATTCTATCATATTCCGATTACAGTTTCCACCTCTGAATTCAGAAAATAGATGGCTCTATTTTTGTTTTTTTGCACAAATAGCAGAAAAAATCATGTCCGCAAAAACCGAATTCCTCTCACAGTACACGAAAATCCGCGATGATCTCCAGCAGTTCCCGGCGCATAACTTCCACCGGCGCTTCTCCGCCGGTCCATAGTTCGATCTGGGCAGCCCCCTGATACAGCGACATCCCAAGACCATTCAGAATCCTGCAGCCCTTCGAATCGGCATCTATCAGAAACTGTGTCCGGTCCGGATTGTAACAAGCATCAAAGCAGAAATGACCGGGAAGAATCACCTCTTTTGGCAGTAATCTTCCAACCAAAACGGGCCCTGTACTACACAGGACCCGTTTTGTATGTGGAAGCGTTTGGTACTTTACGCATCGCCAGCATTGGCCGATTTGCGGTTGTATTCATTCATAGCGGCATCGGTCTTATCATTGACCATGAGTTCAATCGCTCTGGCTGCGTGGCGGATTGCCTCATCGACCTCCACGCGCTCTTCTTTTGAGAATGGACTCAGAACATAATCCGCCAGATCCCAGTTTTTCGGCTTCTCTCCCACCCCGACTTTGATGCGCAGGAATTTATCTGTGCCGAGATTTGCGATAATGCTCTTGATCCCGTTATGTCCGCCTGCACTTCCCTTCTTGCGGATGCGCAGCTGTCCGGGAGCCAGACTGATATCATCGTAAACGACAATCAGCTCGGTTTCCGGATCAATCTTGTAATAGTTTACCAGCTCGCGAACGGATTCGCCGCTGAGATTCATATACGTCATGGGTTTGGCCACCAGTACCTTCCGGCCCGCGATCATTCCCTTGCCAAACATGGCTTTGTGTCCGACACCGGAAGAAGGAATCCGATACTCGTCCACCAGATAGTCAATGGTGTCAAACCCTACATTGTGTTTTGTCCCCTCATACTGACGCGTGGGATTTCCAAGTCCTACGATGATATACATGTCATTCTCCTGTCCGCAATTCTTTGAATGGTCGGGTGGTTCAAATCAGTTGAAATATACCAGTTCGCTTTCCGGAGCCCTGGTCGGTTTGATTTCCTTCGCATACAGCACCGGTCCTTCCCCATCGTAGACTTTCATGTAGCCCCATTTGATTGTGGCTGTCACTTCCACCCACTGCCCCATCACCAGAGATTTGGCACTGGCGCATTTGCAGACATAGCCGATAAAGGAAGTATCCTCCGCGCAGCAGGTCATGGCCATACGTCCGGGCACAAAGAAATCTGCACCCACATCCCGGCTTTTCAGTACCATTCCGCGGAAATGTACGGTTTTTCCTTCGTAACGCTCCGGATGATCTCCCATGTCCACATAGAAAATTCCGTAATCCGCGTCGTCAATATCGATCACATCCGCATCCAGATCATAAGGCATCTGATCCTCAAAAATGTTGTCAATCTCGCCATCCTCATTTTCAAACAGTACATCACAGGCCTGGTTGACCACCTTAATGCTCCGGCGGAAAGCCGGAAGCGGATCATCCGGACGGCAGCGGTTGAACATTACCATATCCGCATTCCGCGCCATCTCCATGAAAACAGACTTCATATTCTGCATGTAGATCTGGAAACAGCTGGCATCCACTGTGACGATCTCCTGTACGATGCCCCAGCCATCCGGCATCTCCATCTCCTCGAGCTTCTTGACACTCCAGAGAGGATTATACTCCAGAATGACACGCTCCGGACGGTATCTGCGTTTTAATTTTTTCAGATATTCCGTGGTAAACTGCTCCTGACTCTCCACAATTTCCAGGACCGTGTTGTATTTGAGAAGTTCCTTTTCATCATACTCCACTTCGCCTTCTTCTGTGGTGATCAAAAGCGTCGGCTCATCGATCTGAAAATAATCCTGAGCCACGGTAAAATTGATAAAAGTTGTCTTTCCGCTTTCCAGAAATCCGGTGATCAGGTAAATCGGAATCTCAACTTCCTCTTCCTCATACATACGCTTTTCCTCCGCTTCTGATTACAGGCCAAACAGTTCTTCCAGCTTATTCTCAGCCAGTTTGGAGCCGATCACACAGATTCTGCCGGTAAATTCCGGCGCTCCGTCACGTACCTCATACTCTTCCGGCACCATGTCAAAGTAAATCCACTGTCCGTCGGCTCCCGCTACCATACCTTTCGCACGCAGCACTGTACCGTAAGCAGTGTCCTCGGAGAGCGTCTTTAAGATGTCCGTGATCTGCTCTTTGGTAAATGTCTGTACTGTCTCACGTCCCCAGCTTGTGTACACCTCGTCTGCATGATGATGATGGTGATGATGATGGTCATGATCGTGGTCGCAGCAGCACTCATCCTCGTCATCGTGATGATGGTGATGATGCTCATGATCATGGTCACAGCACTCATCCTCGTCATCGTGATGATGGTGATGATGCTCATGATCGTGACCGCAGCAGCACTCATCCTCATCATCGTGATGATGATGTTCTTCTTCCACCTGCTCCAGATTGATGATCGCGCCCTCCATCGTATCGAGCACTTTCTTGCCTCCCAGCACTTCCACAGGAGTCGTGATGATATGCGCATCCGGATTCAGCTCACGAAGCATCCCGACGGCAGCTTCAATCTTTGCGGTATCTGCCTTGTCGGTACGGCTCAGAATAATCGTTCCGGCACTCTTTACCTGATTTTCAAAAAATTCACCAAAGTTTCTCAGATACATCTTGCACTTCATCACATCCACAACGGTTGTCGCGGAGTTCAGTGCCACACCGGCTTCCTTTTCCACACCTTCCACAGCCTTGATGACATCGGAAAGCTTGCCTACACCGGAGGGCTCGATAATGATCCGGTCCGGATGATATTTTGTGATTACGTCCTTTAATGCTTCGCCGAAATCACCTACCAGAGAACAGCAGATGCATCCGGAGTTCATCTCGCGGATCTCGATTCCCGCATCCTTTAAAAATCCTCCATCGATGCCAATCTCACCGAATTCATTTTCAATCAATACTACCTGCTGACCTTTCAGCGCATCCGCAAGGAGCTTCTTGATCAGTGTTGTCTTTCCGGCTCCCAGAAAGCCGGAGATAATGTCTATTCTTGTCATTGCAATCATCCTCTTCTCTTGATCTGAGTCATTTTCTATGCTACCAAAAGGGACGAAGGTAAACCTCCGCCCCACATCCAGGCCTATTATAGCAACCATAGAACAAAAAATCAAGGGGGATTTCATTTGACATCCCCTGTCGGGTACTCTATAATCGTATTTAACTACTTTACTATTGAAAGAAAGAAGGATATTTTAACGTATGACAAAAGCAGCATCCAATACTACCGGCAGACAGATCACCGGAAGTACTCTGAAAATTATCGCAATGGTCTGCATGCTCATCGACCATATCGGCGCTGTGATCGTTGAGAGGGCACTGATCGCCAACGGCTATGTGGAGGCGGCCAACGCTTCCGAGGAAGCTCTGACCACCTTCCTGCAGAGCCATATGGGCCTCTATGTGGCCGATATGATCATGCGGGCGATCGGACGTGTCAGTTTCCCGATTTTCTGTTTTCTCCTGATTGAAGGCTTCCTGCACACACATGATGTGAAGAAATATGCGCTCAATCTCGGCATCTTCGCTCTGATCTCCGAGATTCCCTTCAACCTGGCTTTTAAAGGAGACTGGAAAGATCTCACCTATCAGAATGTTTTCTTCACCCTGTTTCTTGGCCTGCTGATGATGATCCTGCTCCGGGAGATTGAGAGACGGTATTCCCATTCCAACATGCTCTCTTCCCTGCTGAAGATTCTGGTCATTCTGGCCTTTGCCGGTATCGCCTGGCTTTTGAGATCCGATTACAATGCGATGGGTATCCTCTGCATCGGTATCATGTACAATGTACGCCAGAGCAAAATGGCCTGCATCGGTATCGGATGTGCAGTTCTCACGCTTGTGAGTCTCAGTGAACTTACCTGCTTCCTGGCTATGATTCCGGTTTATTTGTATAACGGAGAACGTGGTCTGAAGATGAAGTATGCTTTCTACGCATTCTATCCGGTACATCTGCTGCTTCTGTTCCTGATCGCCTGCGCGATGGGAATGGGCGGCGTAGTAATGCTCTGACAATCGAATCGATCGAATCGCAGCAAAAAGCTGCCGCAGGCACCCGTCTTTCCCGGTGCCAGCGGCAGCTTTTTTGTTTCTATAAAAGAAGTTCTTATCTAAAAGGTAAAGATCGCTGCTCCGTATGCCGGAAGTTTATAGGCGATCCGATACGGCAGCCCGTCACATTCGCCTGCAATGGCACGATAAACGACTTTGCCTTTTTCCTTCGGCCCGCCGTACTTAATGGAAGAGCTGTCAAATACCAGACGGTACTGTTTCTTCTTCGGCACTCCGCACACATAGTCTTCGCGTTCCACCGGTGTGAAGTTGCAGACAAACAGCAGATTGTTTTTGCCTGTCGGTGACCAGCGGATGAAACTGAAAATACTGCGGTCTCCATCATTGGGATTTACCCACTGGAATCCCTCGTATCCCTTATCGTTTGCATAAAGTGCAGGATATTTCTTATACAAATGCAGCAGATCGGCCACATAAGTCTGCAGGTACTTATGACTGTCCTCGGAAAGCAGGAACCAGTCCAGTTCTCTCTCTTCGCTCCACTCCCTGAGCTGTCCGAAATCCTGTCCCATAAACAGCAGCTTCTTTCCCGGATGGCCAAACATGAACGCATATCCAACCATCAGATTGCGGAACTTATCCTCCATCTCTCCGGGCATCTTGTTGATCATGGAGCATTTCAGATGTACCACCTCGTCATGGGAGAGTACCAGTATGTAATTCTCCGCAAAGGCATACGTCATGGAGAACGTCATGCGGTTGTGATGATACTTTCTGAAATAAGGATCCTGCTTCATGTAATCCAGGAAGTCATGCATCCAGCCCATATTCCACTTCAGGGAGAATCCCAGGCCGTCTTCCTCTACATTTCCGGTCACCTTCGGCCATGCGGTGGATTCCTCTGCAATCATCACGGCACCCTGATTCCGTCCAAGCACCAGGGAATTTAAGTGTTTGAAGAATTCGATCGCCTCCAGATTCTGATTTCCGCCGTACACATTTGGCACCCACTGGCCCGGCTGCTTGCCGTAATCCAGGTACAGCATGGAAGCTACCGCATCCACTCTCAGGCCGTCCACATGGTATTCCTCGATCCAATAAAGCGCATTGGCAATCATAAAGTTCTTCACTTCATTCTTGCCGTAGTCAAAAATCTTGGTTCCCCAATCCGGATGTTCCCCTTTTCGCGGATCCGCATATTCATACAGCGGTTCCCCGTCAAAATTCGCCAGTCCATGCGCATCCTTCGGGAAGTGAGCCGGTACCCAGTCCAGAATCACACCGATTTTGTGTTTGTGCAGATAATCCACCAGATATCTAAACTCTTTTGGTTTCCCGTAGCGCGAGGTTGGTGCGTAATATCCGGTCACCTGATAACCCCAGGAGCCGTCAAAGGGGTGCTCCGCAATTCCCATCAGTTCCACATGCGTATAACCCATCTTCTTGACATAGTCGGTCAGCTCATGGGCAAACTGGACATAATTGTAAAATCCCTCCGGATTGCCCTCCGACCAGGGATGACGCATCCAGGAACCGGGATGAACTTCGTAAATCGTCATGGCTGATGTTTTCGGATCAAATTTTTTGCGGTTGGCCAGCCAGTCGGCATCTCCCCACTCATAACCATCGATCCTTGTAACCATGGAAGCGGTGCCCGGACGTTTCTCAGAAGCAAAGGCATAGGGATCTGCCTTGTACAGTTCCCGTCCGTCAGGAGTCCGGATACAGTATTTGTAAAGGGACCCTTCTGTCACCCCCGGCACGAACGCTTCATAGACTCCATCCTCTCCCACACGGCGCAGGAAATTTGCATTGGGATCCCAGTTATTGAAATCACCCACCACAGATACCTGGGCAGCGTGAGGTGCCCAGACAGTGAACCACGCACCAAATTTTCCTCTGTGCCGCTCCAGATGTGCTCCCATCTTGCGGAAAATATCATAATGAGTCGCCTGTCCGAACAGATACTGATCCAGTTCGGAAAATCTGGGCTTGTATTCCGCCTGTTTTTTTGCGGTCTTTCCGCTCTTACTTGTTTCCCTCGTCATAACCTCTCCTTCTCCCGGATTTACCGATCCGGTTCCGTTTCATTTTCCAGTTCGATCAGACAACAGCCGCAGGGCGGCAATTCTGTCACGATTCTTCCATTTTCTATTCTTAATTTCTCACCGGTCACGGCATCCTGCCAGTTTCCTTCCATCGGAGCCGGAATCTGCAGGCAGGCGCTCTGCCCTTCGTCATTATTGACAGCCACAATTACCGCATCATCCCCGTTTCTTCTGGCGAACGCATACTGCCGATTGGTCAGCAGCAGCTCACGATAATTTCCATTGGCAGCGGATGCATGTTTTCTTCGCACCGTCAGCAGCGTTTTGATCCATTCGCAAAGTCCGGGAACGGCCGGATGCTCTCTTAACGCTTCCAGATCCAGTGCCGGACGCAGGGGATCATCATTTCCGCCTTCTTTTCTGCCCTCGATGCCAAATTCCGATCCGTAATAAACGGATGGGATTCCCGGAAGGAAACACAGCAGAGCATAAACCGGAATCAGATTCTCCCGGATCTTCAGCTTGCTTGCCAGCCGGTCCACATCATGATTGTCCACAAAGCTGTACAGCTTCATACCGCGGTAAATACCGCCGTTTTCATCAAACTCTCTCCGGATTGTATGGGCAATCTCAAAGTAATTGTGATCATTGTGCCCCGAGTACAATCCCTTGTGCAGTTCATAGTTGGTGACGCTGTGCAGGAGACGCGAACCGTCCCCGATATAGCGGCTGTAATCCCCATGTATCACTTCGCCCATCAGCCAGAAATCCTGCTTCTTCGCAGCGGTGCGTACCCGCATCTGCTCCAGGAATCCAAAATCCAGGCAGTCAGCGCAGTCCAGACGGATTCCATCGATATCAAAAGTGTCAATCCAGAAATCGATCACATCCAGCAGGTAATCCCGCACCTGCTGATTCTGCAGATTCAGATTCGCAAGCTCAAAACAATTGTGCCAGGCCTCGTAGGAAAAGCCATCATTGTACCAGGTATTTCCGCCAAACCAGATTCCTTTATACCAGCTGCAATAGGGGGACTGCTCCCTTCGCTTTCGGATGTCCGAAAACGCAAAAAATTCTCTGCCCGTGTGATTGAATACTCCATCAACCACAACGCGCATTCCCAGTTCGTGTGCCCTCTTCACATAGGCAGCAAAATCTTCATTGTCCCCGAGCCGACGGTCCACCCTCCGGTAGTCTCTCGTGTCATACCCGTGACTGTCCGACTCAAACAGCGGCCCGATATAGATCGCCGTACAGCCAAGCTCTGCAATGTGCTCCAGCCACTCGTTCAGAATATCGAAACGGTGTACCGTCTCTTCTGTCTCATTTCTGCGCGGTGCCCCGGTAAGCCCAATCGGATAAATATGATAAAATACTGCCGTTTCATACCATGGTGTCATGATTCTAACGTCCTCCTGCTGTTATGAATAAATGCCATACATGAACTGATGAACAATCCGATAGACTTCCTCGTCTGTAATAATAAGGCCTGAGAGATCATCCATATCTCTGGCGGCCATCATCAGGTAATGCATCAGGATACCGGAAAAACCGACTGCAAACTGCTCCTGTCTGCCGTTCATATTGCCCAGCTCATCACTGGCCTGATCAAAGAGATCCACACACAGGCGATAATATCTCCCGATCATGGGATACACAGTCTGAAATCCCTCACTTTTTCTTCCCGAGTAAAACAGGGCCATCATCAGCAGATAAAACTGCGGGTCCTCGGCAGCCCCATTAAAAAAACATCTGGCTACCCGATACAGCTTTTCCGGGATCTTTCCTCCCGCATCCACTGCTTCCTGAAGCCTCTGCTCCATCACCTCAAAATGCTCCTCCAGAAGGCTGCGGAGCAGTCCCTGCTTGCTTCCAAAGTAATAATATAACGTCGGTTTGGTAATCCCCGCCCGATCCACAATCTGCTGTACACCTACGGCATCGTAGCCGCGCTCGTAGAAAAGTGTCAGCGCGCAATCCATAATCAACTGACGATTGTCCATCGTCCTCACCTCTTTTCTCGTTTTCCTAACGCTATTATACCAATCGGTATACGGAATGTCAATCCTTTCTTTGCATTGGGGGACGAACGGACACCAGCCGTTTATCAATATTGTGCTGGCTATTCTGGCGGCGATTTGATACAATGTGTTTATCAGGCTGTGCTGCATTGATTTTTCGATGTGGCTTTTATGTTCGGGGATTTGTATGTGGGAATAATTTTGTTTCAGGAGGTATTTAACATGCAAAAGACGTTTAACTATGATGATGTTCCGGTACTTGAAACGACCGGGGGAAAACTCAAAGGGTATTTTTATCGCGGTGCCTATATTTTTAAGGGGATTCCGTATGCTCAGGCGAAACGGTTCCAGATGCCGGAACCGGTACCTCACTGGGAGGGTGTCAAGGATGTGACTTCCTATGGGTTTGTCTGCCCGCTTCTCAGTCAGGAGACACCAAGCGGCGAACTGATGGTTCCGCACCGCTACTGGCCGCAGGATGAAAACTGCCAGAATCTGAATATCTGGTCTCCTGTTCTGGATGCCGATGCGAAAAAGCCGGTTATTGTCTGGATTCACGGCGGCGGTTATACCGCAGGTTCTTCGATCGAACAGGTGGCTTATGACGGTCTGAACCTCTGTACCAGAGGAGATGCTGTCGTTGTTACAATCAATCACCGTCTGAATATTCTGGGATATCTGGATCTGTCGCCCTTTGGCGAAAAGTACGCAAATTCGGCGAATGTCGGACATGCGGATATGGTGGCGGCTCTTTCCTGGATTCATGACAATATTGCCGTCTTTGGGGGAGATCCGGAGAATGTCACGATCTTTGGTCAGTCCGGCGGCGGAATGAAGGTGGCGGATCTGATGCAGATCGAATCTGCAGACGGACTGTTCCACAAGGGTCTGATCATGAGCGGTGTGGGCGATCCCAATGTGCTTCCTTCCTGCAAAGGGGACGGTCGTGAGATCGTAACGGCACTGTTGGAGGATCTTGGCTTTACTTCCGTGGAAGAGCTGGAGACGGTTTCTTATTTTGAGCTTGCCCGTTCTTACAATAAGGTTTCCCCCATGATCGCCATGAAGGGCGGCTACATCGGCGGCGGCCCGCTGAAAAATGATTATTATGCAGGTGCTCCGCTGGAAGAAGGATTCCGGCAGCACGCGTTTTCCATTCCCCTTGTGATCGGTTCTGTTTTCGGCGAATTTGCTTTCAATCCGGCGCAGTTTTCCAAATCTGCCCTGAACGATGAGCAGACCCTTGCACTTCTTCGCCCGACCTACGGAGAACATTCAGAAGAGATCATCGCTGCATTTGCAAAGGCTTATCCGGACAAGCATCCCTCGGACGTGCTGTTCCTGGACCGTGTGATGCGCCAGCCTTCCAAACGTCTGGCTCGCCTGTTTGCCGATGGCGGACAATCTCCGGTGTACCTGTACAATTTTACACTGGAATTCCCGTATCAGAATCAGAAGATTGCATGGCACTGCTCCGATATTCCGTTCATTTTCGGAAATACGGACAAGGTGGAAGTCTGTGATATCCCGGGCGTCTCTGAAAAACTGGAAGAACAGCTCATGGGGTCCCTGGTTGCTTTCGCAAAGACCGGATCTCCCAATCACGAGGGACTTCCCGCATGGCCTGCCGTTTCCGGTAATGACATGCCGACCATGATCTTTGATACCACCTGTGAGGTACGGCACAACTATGATGATGCACTGTACGACCTGATTGACAGCATACTGCCGCCTTTTAACCTCATGGCACTGCTCGCACAGCAAAATGTGCAGCACTAAATACACAAAAGCAGCAGCCGGGCTTTTCTCAGAAAAAGTCCGGCTGCTGCTGTATAAATCCATATTTCAAAAAGGCTTCTGCTTTCTTCTCCATTTCTGCGGCAAACAGGCCTTTCCCGTCAACCGGCGGATCCTTCCGAAATGCTTCCACGACCAGCTCCTCATCGCCAGGCAGCGCTGCCTTTAGAATCCGCTCATGATTTTCCACATGGGGAAGGATCAGATTTCGAATCTCCTCTGTCAGCCGATCAGCACTTTTTTCCCCTGAAATGCAAAACCATAACTTCGAATATGTTCTGATGGAATCCCACGTGTCTTTTATAAAAGATGTCTTATCAATATAAAAGTAATTTTTCCGAATCAAGTCACTGAAATCCTGTATCCCGATTGCTACCGTTCTTGCCATAATTGCCTCCCACCGCCACAAAAACACTCATGGATCGTTAAGCTGCTGCACCTGTGATTTTTCATCACTTGTACAGCAGCTTTTTACCTGCCCGTCATTTTACTTCTTTTAAAAAAAGTCTTTCTGCATTTTTTTCTGTGACGGCAATTACTTCTTCCTCACAGATTCCTTTGATTTCCGCTATCTTTTCCACCACATAGGGAAGATACAGGGAACAGTTTCGTTTTCCCCGGTAGGGAACGGGTGCAAGGTACGGACTGTCCGTTTCCAGCAGCAGTCGGTCCAGAGGAGCTGCCTCCACCACTTCCCGGATCTTCCGGGCGTTTTTGAAGGTCACAACCCCTCCGATGCCCAGATAAAACCCCATGGCAAGGTACTGCTCTGCCATTTCCCTGGAATAGGAAAAGCAGTGAATGACTCCGCCGATTTCCTCCGACTTTTCTTCCCGCATCACCCGCAGGGTATCCGCTGCCGCGTCCCGGCTGTGAATGATAACCGGAAGATGTACCTCCCTTGCCAGATTCAGCTGACGGCGAAACCAGTAGATCTGCTGGTCATGGCTTTCCTTGTCCCAGTAATAGTCCAGGCCAATCTCTCCTACCGCCACCGCTTTTTCCTTTTGACAGCGCATATACAGCTGCTCCATCACAGCTTCGTTCAGATCTCCCACTTCATCCGGATGAAGCCCGAAGGCTCCGTACAGAAACGGATAGGATTCCATCAGCTCACTGGTACGCGCAAGTGATTCCAGACTGGCGGACACGTTTATGATTCTTCCGATTCCGTTCTCCTGCATGGAGCAAAGAAGGGATGCCCGATCCTCATCAAAGGCTTCATCGTCGTAATGCGCATGTGTCTCGAATATCATATCCATCCCCTGTCAGCAGATCTCTGCTCCGGCCGGCATATCTTTCTCCGGTTTCATCAGACAGTAATTTCCATCGGCATCCTCTGCGCAGAGCAGCATTCCCTCAGAGAGAACGCCTGCCAGCTTCGCAGGTTTTAAGTTCACAAGAACCATTACTTTCTTTCCTACCATCTCTTCCGGCGTATACTGAGACTTGATGCCCGATACGATCTGTTTCACCTGACTGCCGATCTTTACCTGAGAACACAGCAGCTTTTTGGATTTTTTCACAGGCTCGCAGGCAATGATCTCACCCACCTGGAGCTGCAGCTTTTCAAAATCCTCAAACGTGATTTCCGGTTTCGGCTCAATATCGATCACGGGCGCCTCTTCTTTTTCCTCTGCCTTGGCTTCTTCGCTCTCCTTCACCTGTTCTGCTCTCTTTGCCTCAATCTGCTCAAGCACTTCCTTCACATCCAGTCTCTGGAAGAGAATCTCCGGCTTGTCTGTCACTTTATTTCCTGACGGATACAGACCAAACTGATCCAGTTCCTCATAACTCCGGCGGGAAGCATGCAGCTGCGTCAGAATTCTCTCCGTCGTTTCCGGCATAAAGGATTCCAGCAGCGATGCACCGATGGTAATGCTGTCCACCAGGTTATACAGTACCTCTGACAGACGGTCTTTCTTTGACTCATCCTTTGCCAGAGACCACGGCATCGTCTCGTCAATGTATTTGTTGCAGCGTTTGAACAGATTGAAGATCTCGCTGATCGCATCCGCCACACGCAGTTCTTCCATCTTTGCCGCTACTTTTGCCACCGTTTTCGTCACAACGGTTTTCAGATCCTCATCCACAGGGTCGGTAACGCCGGTCTTTGTCACAACACCGCCGAAATACTTATTGCTCATGGAAATGGTACGGTTAACCAGGTTACCCAGCGTATTGGCCAGATCTGAGTTGATCCGCTCTACCACCAGTTCCCAGGTAATCACACCATCGTTGTCAAACGGCATCTCGTGGAGCACGAAATAACGCACTGCATCTACGCCGAACTGTTCTACCAGTTCATCTGCGTAGATAACATTTCCCTTGGACTTGCTCATCTTGCCGTCGCCCTGAAGCAGCCACGGATGACCAAATACCTGCCTTGGCAGCGGCAGACCCAGTGCCATCAGGAAAATCGGCCAGTAAATGGTATGGAACCGGATGATGTCCTTGCCGATCAGATGCAGATCTGCAGGCCACAGTTTGTGAAACTGGTCGGTACTCTCACCGCCGCAGTCATAACCGATTCCGGTGATATAGTTGGTTAGTGCGTCCAGCCACACATAGGTGACGTGTTTCGGGTCAAAGCTTACCGGAATTCCCCAGGTAAAGGAGGTTCTGGAAACGCACAGATCCTGCAGACCCGGAAGCAGGAAGTTGTTCATCATCTCGTTCTTTCTGGATACCGGCTGAATGAATTCCGGATGCTCATTGATATATTCAATCAACTTCGGAGCATATTTGCTCATCCTGAAGAAATAAGCTTCCTCACGGGCAGGAGTCACCGGACGTCCGCAGTCCGGACATTTGCCGTCCACCAGCTGAGACTCGGTAAAGAAGGACTCGCAGGGAGTACAGTAGAGACCTTCGTAATAGCCTTTGTAAATATCTCCCTGATCGTACAGTTTTTTAAAGATTTTCTGAACCTGTTTTTCATGATCTTCATCGGTGGTGCGGATAAACTTATCGTAGGATGTGTTCATCATATCCCAGATTTCTTTAACCTGGCCGGATACGTTGTCGACATATGCCTTCGGTGTAACGCCTGCTTCCTCCGCTTTCAGCTCAATCTTCTGACCGTGCTCATCGGTTCCTGTCTGGAAGAATACATCATAGCCCTGCTGACGTTTAAAGCGGGCAATGCTGTCTGCCAGCACAATCTCGTAGGTATTGCCGATGTGAGGCTTTCCGGATGTGTAGGCAATGGCTGTGGTGATGTAATACTTTGGTTTGATTTTTTCCATCTTCGTCTCCCTCTTTCTATCATTTTTGCCTGACTGCAGCCACCGGCTGCGGTCAGTGCCCTGACTTTCTGGCTCTCCCTGGCATCAGTGCATGCGGGAAAAATCTCCCGGACTTATTTTCCACATACATGGCAACGAAAAAAACCTGCCTTCCCAATCGATACTGAGAAGACAGGTATAATACCCGTGATACCACTTCTTTTCATCTCTGCCTCACGACAGAAACCTTTGCAGGTACGCACCCTATCGATTTCCTCCGTCCATCTGTGGTCCGGCCGACCGAATAAAAGCTTCATACCTTTCCGCTGTAACAGGCGGATCCTGTCGCAGCCTTACCGAAATCTCCTTAGATGCAGGATCTGCCCGGTTCGGTGCGCCTCTCGGAAGCCATGTTCCATTCACCGTCATCCGTCCCCTCTCAGCCTGTACGGGGACTTCTCTGTAGAATCACTTCTGTGAATGTACTCTCTTCGTCATTGTGTTTTTCACCTCTTCATGCTAACACAATCTCCTCTTTTTGTAAAGGGCAGAATTTAGAGCTGCCAATAGGGACAGGCTATAGGGTTACTAAAATTCCGTCTTGACGCAAGAGACTACATATTGTAGACTATATAAAAAGACTACTGTTTGTAGTCTGTTATGGGAGGTGGATTTATGTCTGATGTACAACTGGGTGTAATTGAAGCACGCTTTGCCGACCGCGTCTGGGAGTGTGAGCCGGTGTCTTCGTCGGAACTGGTGAAGCTCTCTGCCGGGGAGTTTGGATGGAAACGGACGACAACTCATACGGTTCTTCGCAGGCTTTGCGACAAAGGATTGTTTCAGAATGTGAACGGCACGGTGACTTCTGTGATTTCCAGGGATGAGTTTTATTCCCGGCAGAGTACAAAATATGTGCAGGAAACTTTTCAGGGATCCCTGCCCGCTTTTATTGCGGCATTCACAAAAAATAACCATCTGACCCCCGAGGAAGCCGAAAAAATCCGCGAGATGATCGACCACGCAGAGGAGGTGTAATTATGGGAGAGGTTTTTCTCAAGCTGTTTAACATGAGTATTGCGGCAGGCTGGCTGATTCTGTTTGTTCTGCTCCTCCGCCTTCTTTTTCGGAAAATGCCATCATGGGTGCGTTGTATCTTATGGGCGATCGTGGCGTTTCGGCTTCTCTGTCCGTTTTCCCTGGAAAGTATGTTCAGTCTGATTCCAAGCGGAGAAATTCTCAGCGCGGACACCGTCCGTTATGCCGCTGCACCGGCCATTACCAGTGGGATCTCTTCCCTTGACGGCGCTTTAAATCCGGTGATCAGCCAGGTCTTTGCACCGGAACCGGTATCCAGCGTCAATCCGCTGTATGTCGTTATGTATCTCGCCGGCCTCGTATGGCTGATCGGACTTCTTCTTCTCATCGGTTATGCGCTTTTTGGTTATCTGCGTCTCAAACGCCGGGTGAGGGAAGCGGTACATCTGCGGGATAACATCTGGGTCTGCGATGCGGTAACTTCCCCGTTTCTTTTTGGCGTAATCAACCCGAAGATTTATCTTTCCTCCACCGGGGAGGACTCCCAGCAAACATATGTACTCGCCCACGAGCAGGCACACCTGAAGCGAAAGGACCACTGGTGGAAGCTTCTCGGCTATCTGCTTTTGTCCGTCTACTGGTTCCATCCGCTTGTATGGGCGGCATATTTTCTGTTCTGCCGAGACATCGAGCTTGCCTGCGATGAGAAGGTAATACGGGAATTTGATGTCAGTGAAAAAAAGGCTTACTGTCATGCTCTGCTCTCCTGCGGCATGCAGCGGACACTGCTCTTTACCTGCCCGCTTTCCTTTGGTGAAGTGAGCGTAAAAAAACGGGTGAAATCCATTCTGCATTACAGAAAACCTGCGGCTTTTGTAACCATCGGAGCACTTGTACTCTGTGCAGCTGTTGCCCTGTGTTTTCTGACCAATCCGGCGCCAAAATATTATCTGAATCATGTGGATCCGTCGGAAGTATCGGCAATCACCGTGTTCGACGGAAATAACGGTCAGGGCTTTACCATCACCGATCCGCAGGAAATTACCGTGATCGTGGAGAATATCCAGAGTATCCCCGTAAAGCGGGAGAATTGGTCCCTCACACATTCAGGCTATCGTTTCCGCATGACATTTACCGATCAGTCCGGAAAGGAAATCACTCAGTTTATCCTGAACAGTGACAATAACATCCGGAAAGATCCTTTCTTCTACAGCTCCCAGGGCGGATTTTGCTATTCCTACATCGAAGAACTGGAACAACGATATCTTTCGTAACCTTCAAAACGCAGCGGTACTAAATTCGCCAGGCAGGAAAAGCCCCCGGAAGACTCTTTTCCAGAGAACCTCCGGGGGCTTTTCCAATCCTGATTCTTATCCTCTTTTTGCATGAATCACAGACATTGCTGCTGCATCTGCCACAACGGTCAGATCGGTATGGAGCTGCAGGATGGATGCCGGTACCTGCGGGGTAACCGGTCCGTACAGTACCTGATCCAGGATCTCCGCTTTTCCTTCTCCGCTGACAATCAGCAGGATTTTGCGCGCCTGCATGATATTCTTGATACCCATGGTATAAGCCTGTGTCGGAACATCCTCGATCTTCTCGAAGAAACGTTTGTTGGCCTGAATCGTGCTCTCAGTCAGATCCACACAGTGAGTCTCTTTCTCAAATGCGGCGCCCGGCTCATTAAAGCCAATATGTCCGTTATTTCCAAGACCCAGCAGCTGCAGATCAATGCCTCCCACGCTGCGGATAATCTCATTATAATCCTCGCATGCCTTCTCACTGTCCGGTTCCAGACCGTTCGGTACAAAGGTATGTGCTTTGTCAATGTTTACATGATCGAACAGATTGGTATTCATAAAATAACGATAGCTCTGATCATTCTCCGGGGAAAGTCCCTTGTACTCGTCCAGATTCACGCTGGTGATACCGGAGAAATCCAGATCTCCTTTGTTATACCAGTCAATCAGCTGCTTATAAGCACCCACCGGTGTAGATCCGGTAGCCAGACCCAGAACTGCATGTGGTTTCATAATCACCTGTGCGGAAATAATATTTGCCGCTTTTCTGCTCATATCATTGTAATCTTTTGCTTCAATCAGTAACATTACCGTACCCTCCCAATTTACATAATTACTTTCTTCAGATTCAGCTCCTCATCCGCAAGAAGCAGATGTGCTTTCTTTCCAGGTGTAATGGATCCTACCTGGTCATAGATCCCAATGCTCTTTGCCGGATTTCTGGTAGCGGCAAAAATGGCATCCGCGCGTGGGATTCCAAAAGAGACCGCTTTTTTCATACAGTCATAGAGATTTGTCGCGGATCCCGCAATGGTCTTTCCGTCTTCCAGCGTTGCTTTTCCATCCGTCATCCGTACCGGCTGACCGCCCAGTGAATACAGTCCGTTTGGCATTCCCGTTGCCATCATGGAATCACTGATCAGAACCATGCGCTCACTTCCCATCATGGCAAAGGTAGCTCTCACCACTGCCCCGTGGATGTGATATCCGTCACAGATCAGCTCCATCATACAGTCCGGATCGTCAAATGCTGCCCCGATCACACCGGGGTCCCGATGAGCAAACGGCGGCATCGCATTGTACAGATGCGTCACATGATGGGCTCCTGCCTTCATGACTTCCAGCGCAGTGTCATAATCAGCCGTCGTATGTCCGATGGAAACCATCACTTCCCCGGAAACCTCCCGGACAAATTCCAGCGCGCCAGGCATGTTCGGCGCAAGGGTGACCAGACGAATCCGCCCGCCGCAGGCCTTGTTGCAGCTGCGGAAAAACTCCGCATCCGGACGTGCGATATTGTCCTCTGCCTGTGCCCCTTTCTTGGCCGGATCAATGAATGGTCCTTCCATATTGACGCCTGCGATCACCTCTGCCTCCGGTTCCCCCTGAATCTCTTCCACCGTAGCAAAAATCTTCAGCAGTTCTTCTTTTGGCAGTGTCATTGACGTGGGGCAGTAAGAAGTAATTCCATGCTCTTTTTCATAGGCAAGGATCCTGCGAAGTCCCTCTGCATTTGCATCCGAAAAATCAAATCCGCAGGCTCCATGGCTGTGTACGTCCACCAGGCCCGGCAGAACCAGCATCCCTTCTGCGTCGATCACTTCCTGATCCGTCACCTCATCGGCAGAGCTTACGATGATCTTTCCTTCCACATAGACATCTTCTTTTCGGAATGTACCGTCTTCCCGAAACACAAGACCGTTTTTGACTATCATACCCTTTCCTCCTCCGTAATCGGCCCAATTGCTACAGTTTCAGTATAAAATCTGATGATTCTATTTTCAATAGTTTTTATTTTTTAGAAAGTTCTTTCACGTTTGAGCTGAAAAGGTCTCATTCTGCCAAATTTTTTCCATTATTTCTGAAAGTTGATTCTGCGTTCAGCTTATGATACACTAAAAACTGGATTCTATCTATTATCAGGAGCTTTTTATGGAACAATTCGAAAAATCCATGATACCGGTGATCGAGTCTGTCTACCCGTCTCTGACACCTTTAGAGCAGACGATCGCCGATTTTTTTATTCACAACAATGGGGAGACGGATCTGTCTGCCCGGCATATTTCCGGGCTTTTGTATGTTTCCGAGGCCTCCCTCTCCCGTTTTGCCAAAAAATGCGGCTGTCAGGGGTACCGCGAATTCGTCTATCGCTACCAGGAAGGCTCCACCATCACCGCACGCCGGACAGATGATCATGTCAAGCAGGTCCTGTCCACTTATCAGGAACTTCTGAATAAAAGCTACTCCCTGACGGATCAGCAGCAGATCGACCGGATCTGCCGGATTCTTTCCACCCGGCGGCGTGTCTACGTCTACGGCCTTGGCAGCTCAGGCCTCGCAGCCACGGAGATGAAGCTGCGTTTCATGCTTGCGGGCGTCGATATTGAAGCCATCACGGATATTCACATTCTGAAGATGAATGCGGTACTTCTGGATGAAACCTGCGCCGTCATCGGCATATCCGTCAGCGGGCGCACCCCGGAAGTTCTGAATGCCCTGGAAGCAGCCAAAGACCGGGGAGCCACCGTGATTCTCTTTACCTCCCGCAGTTCCAGCGAATACGATTCCTATTGCGATGAGGTTCTGCTCCTGGCTGTCAAGGAACACCTGGAAAACGGGCGTGCCATCTCGCCGCAGTTTCCCATCCTAGTGATGATTGACGTTCTGTACTCCCATTATCTTCAGACTGACCGGGAACACAAAGATGCTCTGTACGAATATGCCGTCTCAAAGCTTCATGAGAAAGAAGGTGAGCACCAGTGAATCCGGATTCTTCCAGGGGCAGACGCAGCTTTTGGCAGCGTTTTTTGGATTTTCTCCGCTTTGGCGGTATTTTCCTGCTCTATGTGCTTGTCATTACCGTCACCGGGATCGGATGCCCGATCCGCTGGTTTACCGGCATCTCCTGTCCGGGCTGCGGAATGAGCCGTGCACTCTTATGCCTCCTCTGCGGAAATATCCGCGGCGCTTTTTCGTATCATCCCATGATCTTTGCGGCGATTCCGCTGATCCTTTACCTGTTTCTTGCTCCGGATCACACCCCCAGGCAGCGGCAGTGTAAAAAAATATCGGCAGGCATCGGTGTTGGTCTGCTCCTTTTGGTCTATGGTTACCGGATTTTTCAGCACGATCCTCTGGTAACTATTGACCCGGCAAGCGGCGTCGTGCTACAATGTCTGCAGTTCTTTCGTTAACGATTCGTATTCTATGTTGTTTTCGGAAGAAAAAGGAGCGAAATTCATCATTTGTTGTTCAAAAGAGGGGAGTAATCTATGAGAGTGAAAGACGATCGGAGCTTTTGGATGTATGTTATTCTGTCCTTCCTTACCTGCGGGATCTATGGCATCTATTTCTGGTACACGTATGTGGAAGATCTGAATACACTGTTTTACGGAGACGGAGAAGACAGTCCCAACTATATCATTGTGTGGCTGCTTTCCATCGTCACCTGCGGGATCTATGGAATCTACTGGTATTATAAACAGGCGAACCGTATTTACCGGGAGTCCTTTGACCAGTACGGCGTCCAGATCAATGAGACGGGCAATTCCATTTTGCTGTGGATTCTGCTTGGATATGTAACCGGCGGTATCGGACAGCTGGTGGCTTCCTACTTTATGATCACAAATCTGAATAAAGTAGCCCTGGTGTTCAACAGTCAGCAGAATACTTATCGGGGCGGATATCAGGATTAACCAAAAAACGGGCAAAGAAAAAAGCTCTCATGGTTCAAAAGCAGCTGCTTTTTATGAGCCATGAGAACTTTTTTTCTTATGCCGCAGTGGCACAGCGAATCACGAAATCTTCCGTTTTACCGTTCAATTCCCTCCCGCGCCGGCAGTCCCTGATCGAAAGGATGCTTGATTTTACGGATTTCCGAAATATAATCCGCCCGACGCATCAGCTCCTCACTGGGATTCTGACCGGTCAGAATCACTTCCAGCTTCCCCGGCCTGCGATCCAGAAAGTCCAGAAGAAGCTTCTCCCGAAAAAGGCCGGCACGAATCGCATAGATCAGCTCATCCAGAAAAAGAACATCATACGCTCCTTCCCGGGCAAGGGCTGTCACACGGGCAAACTGTTCCTCGTAAAATTGCCTGTGTTCTTTCTTCTCCTCATCACTCATCCGGAAAGAAAATTTCTCCTGATTCAGTCCGGGAATGATCGTAATATTTTCCACTCCCGAGAGGACTTTTCGCTCACTGGTACTGTTGTTTTTCATAAACTGATAAATCAGTACGCGGTAGCCATAACCTGCTGCCCTGGTACAAAGTCCCATTCCACAGGTGGTTTTTCCTTTGCCGTCTCCGCAATAGATATGAACATAACCTGTTTTCTTTTCCACAATCATCGCCTCCGACAAAAAGCGACTGCCGTCGTTTTCCCGAAGCAGTCGCCCTGTTTTTTGTACAAATCAGCGCTCAGACCACGCTTTTGTCGATACTGATCCTTAATAGTTTTCCACTTTTCTCTCGAAATATGCCTTCGGATGTGCACAAACCGGGCACACTTCCGGTGCCTCCTCGCCTTCATACACATATCCGCAGTTACGGCACTTCCATCCAAGAGGAGCATCTCCCTTGAAGGTCTTGTCATTCTGATAGGACTCCAGCAGTTTGCGGTAACGTCTCTCGTGAGCTGCCTCAACCTTCGCTACACCCTCAAACTTCTCTGCCAGAGCATCAAAGCCCTCTTCTCTGGCTTCTCTTGCCATACGGGCATACATATCTGTCCACTCAAAGTTCTCGCCCTCTGCCGCATCGGTCAGATTCTCAGCGATATCGCCGATTCCATGAATCTCCTTGAACCACATCTTGGCATGCTCTTTCTCCTGATCTGCAGTTTCCAGATACAGAGCTGCAAGCTGCTCATATCCGGCTTTCTTTGCTGCGGATGCGTAGTAGGTATATTTATTTCTTGCTTCGGACTCACCTGCAAAAGCTTCCAGAAGATTTTTCTCTGTTTTTGTTCCTGTGTACTTGGACATCTTATTCTCTCCTTTTTTCTCATAACTCAAATGCCAGCGGATATACAGAACGCCGGACATAAGACCGGCGTTCGTATATATCATAGTAATCAATATTCAACTCTTCAATGAATCACTGCAGCTTATTAGCCAAAGTATCTCTTCAGGAGACCTGCAAATGCTTTTCCGTGACGAGCCTCATCGCGTGCCATCTCATGAACGGTGTCATGGATTGCATCCAGATTCAGAGCTTTTGCACGTTTTGCAAGATCAGTCTTTCCAGCGGTAGCTCCGTTCTCAGCCTCTACACGCATCTCAAGGTTCTTCTTGGTGCTGTCAGTAACAACTTCGCCCAGCAGTTCAGCAAATTTGGATGCATGCTCTGCCTCTTCGTAAGCTGCTTTCTCCCAGTACAGACCGATCTCCGGATATCCCTCTCTGTGAGCAACTCTTGCCATAGCCAGATACATACCAACCTCTGTGCACTCGCCTTCAAAATTAGCTCTCAGATCTGCTTTAATATCTTCCGGAACATCTGCTGCTACACCAACAACATGCTCAGCTGCCCAGCTCATCTCGCCGCTCTGCTCGATGAACTTCTCAGCCGGTGCCTTACATACCGGACATGCTGCCGGAGCTGCTTCTCCTTCATAAACATAACCACATACGCTGCATACAAACTTTTTCATTTTCGTTCTTTCCTTTCTTTTTTAATTTTTGAACAGCCTAACGCATCCGCGAAAACTGTCCTTTTTTACCGTCTGTTCCAAAACTGAGGCAGTGAAATGGAATTCGCTTCTTCCTGCTTGTTCCATCTGATTCACTGCGGAATCAACTTGATATTAGTAATTGTTACTGATTAGAGGTTACCATACTCACTTTGATTTGTCAAGATCTTTTTTCTGCAATCGCTGCATATCCCATAGAAATTAACTGAATAATCCTCGATCAAACCATCAAAATTCTGTCCGGCCTTTTCCTTAATCTCACTGATGTCATCCATTGTCAGATCTTCCACGGTGTGGCATTTCCGGCATATGAAGTGATTATGCGGCGACGTCACTCCATCAAATCGGTCGGGTCCATCCCCGGTAGCAAGCCGTTTGATTTCTCCAAGCTCTGACAGCAGGGAAAGATTGCGGTACACAGTACCGAGGCTGATATTCGGGAACTCTTTTCTCACATCAGTGTAAACCATGTCGGCGGTCGGATGATCATGCCTGTGCATAAGCTGTGTCTTGATCGATTCTCTTTGTCTGCTGTACTTGAGTGTTGACATTGAAGGTTCCTTTCTTTTATAATAACAGTAATAGTTACTGTATTTATATATTAACTGAGTAACCCATTTCTGTCAAGTATTTTTCTCCCAAAAACGAGGAGTGCCCAGGCACCTTTTGAGCACCTGGGCGATTATTATGAAAAAATCTTTTCTAATCTTATCAGTAAATTATGAACAAGATATGAACACGCAGTGAAATCTTTGTGAATATGTTCAATTTTTTTCCTGTTTCCACCATTTTTTTGTTTATTACTGACAGTCATTTTCTCTTTTCATTCCACAAATATTGTATGTTACGTCAGGAAATCGCTTTATTTATTTCCTTCATTGAAATATTTCGCCAAAAAAGCTGCCCAGTTTTTCCCATACACCCGAAAACCACTGTCCCAGGCGATCCAGAATGCCGTTTACCTGCTCTGTGCTCAAGTTCAGGTCCAGATCCAGACCTTCCAGTTTCTCATAAAGGCCCTGAAGCTGTTCCTGAAGCTGGGAAATATCCAGATCCAGTTTTGAAATCTTCTCCATCAGTTCCCTGATCTTTTCAAGCTGTTCCTCTGTCAGTGTAATCTCCATCTTGTCTGCAGTATCCTTAATTACCTCTTCGATGTCTTCCGGCTTCCGGATTTCTTCAGATACGATGATATCTTTCACTGCGCCTACCAGTTCTTCCGCACTCGCCTGATCTCCCAGACTCTCTCCAAGCCAGCTGGTAGTGACGAGTTCATCGGTGGCTGTCTCAATGTTTTCCGCTTTCAGCAGCTCCCCCGACATTTCGGAATAAGCCTCCATAGCCCCCACCAGAGCAGCCGTTCCCGACAGGGAAAAAGGTCCTGCCACAGTCAGATCCGCATCTTTAATCCCTGCAGTCGCCAGCGCATTCTGGTACATGCCAACCGTACAGTAGGAAATGTTGTACGTCTTCACATGAATACCATACCCCTCTTCCCGATTCTTCACCACCACAGAAGAAAGCGCGCGGCTTCCGATCACACTCGAAGAAAGATAACTGTCCAGATACCGATGTTCCTCCTCATTGGTAACCTCAACCACCGTACAGTTTTCCAGTTCTTCCTCTGTAAGTTCCAACAGCCGCAGCACCTCGGCACGCTCCTGATCATTCAGATCTGCTCCCAGCGCTACATAGGTCTGTCCATCCGCGTCCGCCAAAACCTCGCAGAGCGAAACTCCAGGCAAAAAGCCGACCGACAGCGCCAACACCGCCGACAGTATCCAGGAAATCACCCTGTTTCTCTTCATCCTTTTCATAACAAATAACCCTCACTTTCACATACACGAAGAATTCATCTATCGCCCTGATTATATCATAGAGAACCGCCGAATACTTTAAAATTTTCGAAAAATTCCATGAACCCGCGGCCCGGAGAACGGACGGCGTCCGGTATAGCCCGATGGAGGGAGCGGAAGGTTTTGACACCGGAAACGGTTTTGTGTTAAGATAGGGGAAAAAGGAGGTTGTGATTATGAGTACAGGCAGTCAAGAATATATACGAGATATGAACCGCACCCTGGTTCTTGAAGCAATTGTGAATCATCCTCCAATATCCCGGGCGGATCTGGCGAAGATGCTGCATCTGACGAAAGCAACCGTCTCCACGATTGTTCAGGAACTGATTGGCCGCCATCTGGTCATTGAACTTGGGAGCGCGGAAACCGCCATGGGCAGAAAACCGATTCTGCTCACGTTCAACAGTGACTGCGGCTCTGTCATCGCTGTGGACCTGGGTGTCAAAAAGATTACGATTATGACCAGCAATCTCAAGGGCAAGTCCTGCTGTGTAAAGGAGTATCCCATCGAACCGGAGACTCCTCTGGCGGAATATCTGATGGAGCTCCTCCACTCTACCATAGACGGGCTTTCTCCCACTCATTACGGCGTGATTGGCATCAGTGTGGGGATTTACGGTGTCGTGTGCGACAGTACGATTCTTTTTACGCCCTACTATGATCTGAAGTATTCGAACCTGAAAACCATGCTGGAGGAAGAGTTTCATCTGCCGGTGATCGTGGAAAATGAGGCGAATCTTTCCGTAATCGGCGAAGCTGCCTATTCTTATTTCTTTAAAAATATGATTTTTCTGAACATCCACGAAGGTGTCGGTATGGGAATTCTCATCGACGGAGAGTTATACAAAGGACGCAACGGCTATGCCGGTGAGTTCGGACATACGATTCTCTTCCCGGATGGACGTCCCTGTCCCTGCGGCAACCGGGGCTGCCTTGAGCAGTATGTCTCGGAAGCTGCCATTCTGCAGGATTTCGCAAAAGCAGAGCACACGGATCCTGTGACCGTGGAGGAATTTATTCAATCGTATTATTCCGGAAATGCCAATGCGGTACAGTCGATTCAGAATTTTACTCATTACATCGCGATCAGTCTCAATACGATTCTCCATACATTCAATCCCGATGTCATAGTTATGAACAGTTCGTTCACAAATTATATCCCCGGATTGCTTGATGAGATTACGTCCGATATCTCGAACCGGCTTCGCTGGTATCTGCACGTAGTACCCTCACATCTGCAGGATCTCTCGGTTTTAATGGGCGGAATCAGCAGCTGTACGCGTAATTTTCTCGGTATTTCCACGCTTCGGCTGCACGATTAAGTTCCGGAAGCGCTGTTATTATCTTCACAATTTTTTCGAATTTTGTTCATGATTTTTTTACAGGCCGAACATGTTTTTATCACATTTTGTCCGTATACTAACATCATAAATAATGAATGCCAAACATTATTTACACAATTTTCTTTTTCATATTGCCGATGAAAATCGGCTCTCCTTCCTTTAAAAATATAAAAAACAAAAACACCGCTTTGCCAGCGGTGTTTTTGTTTTTTATATGCTTTTGCGCTGATCGCTCAGTGTATCGGAAAGTCGGGCAAACTCTTCCAGTGTCAGTGTCTCGCCGCGTATCGTCAACGGCCAGCCGCACGCTTCTATCGCCTGTTCAATCTCTTCCTTCGCAAAGTTGAGCTGATCAGAATTCTTCAGTCCGTTTGCCAGCGTTTTTCGTCTCTGATTGAAAGACGCCCGAATGATCGAAAACATCAGTTTTTCGTTCCCAACTTCTACCGGCAGCTTTTCGTGCCGTGTCAGACGGATAACGGCACTGCCCACTTTCGGGCGGGGCATGAAGCAATTGGGCGGCACATTTGCCACAATATACGGGTCAGCGTAATACTGCACTGCCAGAGACAGGGCGCCGTAGTCTTTGGAACCAGGTCCCGTCTGCATGCGGTCAGCGACTTCCTTCTGCACCATCACAGTGATGGAATCCACCGGCACATGGTTTTCAAACAATCCCATAATGATCGGCGTGGTGATATAATACGGCAGGTTTGCCACCACTTTGACCGGACGGCCGCCGTTCTTTTCCAGGGCCAGCCGGTTCAGGTCCACTTTGA
This sequence comes from Fusicatenibacter sp., assembly GCA_022766945.1. GTDB lineage: Bacteria > Bacillota > Clostridia > Lachnospirales > Lachnospiraceae > Fusicatenibacter. Next base: position 29,035 of record JALEOU010000017.1, read on the forward strand.
GGATATCCTCATTGATTATTTCTACATTTTCATATTCAGACAGTGTATCGGACAGAATCGGAATCAGATTGCGGTCGATCTCAACGGCACAGACCTCCCGTGCCGCATAGGCAAGATACTGTGTGAGGGTACCGATTCCGGGACCGATCTCCACCACAAAATCATCCGGTCCCACACCGGCAGCTGATACAATCTTATCCAGTACATGGGGATCAATCAGAAAATTCTGCCCATATTTTTTCTGAAATACAAAGCCGTACTTCTGCAGTACGGCTATCGTATTTTTCGGCTCACCGAGCCATGGCTTTACTTTATTCATAGATTCTCCAAAAATCGGGGACGCTTCAGCTCATCGGCCAAATCGCCGCATTATCAGAAATCAAAGTCTTTTTCATACAGGATCACACGGTCTTCCGAATCCGTATGTCTTCCGGACATCTTCCGGCCAAACCGGCGGGTTCCTTTGCCCGCATGGGCAATGGCTTTATCCACCATCTCTTTTACCTGTGTGATGGTCATCGGCTCGCCTTCTTTCTGGTTGTTGCCGATCTGCGTGTACAGTGCCAGAACACCCATCTCGTCCATCTTGCAGCCATTCTCTCTCGCATAGGTTCTCGCGAAGGTAACCAGCTCATCGTTGGTAAATACCGGAATCGAAATGACGGTCTCAAATTTCTCGGCGAACTCCGGATAATTATTGAACATGCCTCTCATGCTGACCTTCTCATCCTCAATGATCAGCACCAGACTGTCCGTTCTGAAATCCAGAGCTTTGGAAAGTTTCTCGATCGTCTCCGGATACATCAGACCGGCACGCTCGATCAGAAGAAAACCTCCCGCAAGCTTTGCCACTACCTGCGCCGGATCCTTTTTATTCAGATCCGAGGCATCCAGACGAGCCATCTTCGTAGCCGAAATCTTCAGATCCGCACAGATCGCGCGAACCAGTCCTTCCGACAGACGGGTTTTTCCGGTGCCGTAACCACCCATAATCGCGATGTTTCCGCGATGGGATGTCCGGTCGCCTGCATAATGATAGACACCGTGCATTGCATTTAAGATCTGCTGATCCATGCCCGGCACTTTTGCAAAATAAGTAAACAGTACCTTCTGCTCTTCTGTCAGTTTCCCTGGCTGTGTGTCATTCAGAATCCGAAGACGGGTTTCCTCCGGCGTCTCATCCCTTAAAACCTCTTCCACCGACATGGGTACTACCCCATCCTTATTATTACCGGAAGAATTTCCTGCATGGGGCAATGTAATGGTAGCATCCGGTGTTTTCTCAACGCCCATATGGATGGTTGCATCCGTCACCACTTCTTTTCTGGGTTCTGATGTCTGATTTGTCTCACGGCCCTCGATCTCAGCGGTCAGACGCTCAATATCCAGGTCAAAGGTGTCATCGTCCTCTTCCAGATCCAAAATCGGTTGGAACGCATTCTGTTTTGGTGCCGCTTTTTCTTCCGGCTCTTGGGCAGCGGTTTTTTTCTCATCAGCATCCGAAACAGACACTCCGGAAGCGGCTGCCCGGTCTGCGGTTCCAAGCTCCTCCGTCAGATTGTTTGCAGTCTCCTGAAAGAGCGCCTCCAGATCCAGGTCACGGTACCCCTTCCTATAGGCTTCCTCTGCGGGGCTGGAAGGCTGCTGCTTTGCTTTTGGTTCCGGTCTCGTCTTAATCGTCATGCCGGCATCCGGTGCAGGTGCAACCTGGATATCCAGCTGTTCCGGCTCCAGTTCTCTGACTTCATAGTCCTCCGGTTCCGGCGTCTCCTGATCCGGTGTCTCTTCCACTGCTTCTTCCTGTGAAGTGTTCTTTACACGGAATACATCCCTGAGGCTCTTCGCAAGCTCTGCATGAAGATCAATCGTGCTTCCCAGGTAAGTCGGTGTGGGATTCGATTCCGGTTCTTCCACTGTCTCTTCCAACTCTTCTCTGGTCACAGACAGTTCTTTCCTGCCGTCTGCCTTTGCAGCTGCAGACTTTTCATATTCCTTCAGAATCTGTTCTTCCGGGCTGATCTCCTCTGCCCTCACCAGGGAACGATTCTCATATTTCTTCTGCTGAGAAGGTGTCAGCGGCTCATATTTCATCTTCAGCTCCATGGCTTTTGTGACATATTTGCCCTCGCTGAACCACAGAATCAGTTCATCACAGATATCCACACACTTCTTCGCGTTCTCTGCCTTGCTGTACAGAAGTGCCAGCTCATACGTCCAGCGCTCTGTCAGTTCATTTTCCTTGTACTCCTCCAGAACTTCAATCTGTTCCTCGAGGGGCGCCTTGCGGCCTTTCAGGATCTTATACTTCAACAGATATTTGGAATTATCGTTGCGGGCGACTTCCTCAAATTCATTGTAGTAGTCCACCGCTCCGTCAAAATCCTTCATCTTAACAGCAACTTCCACGAGACGGTACAAGATTCCCTTTCCCATGGTCGTGCGGTCGTAAGCCATCAGCAGAATCTTCTTCGCTTCCGGATACATTTTGTTGGCCTCATAGACATCCGCCACCATAGTCAGCGTTCTCACACTTTTGACACGGCGCCAGTCTACGGATTCAACCACCTGAAGAGCTCCCTCATAGTCTTCTTTTTTTACCAGGCTGTTCAGTTCCTCCAGTCGGTTTTGATATTCAGCTTTATCCAATGTCTTCACCTCAATACGTATCAGATTCTCTGCGCGGTTTCCTGCTTTCCTGCGCACTTTTTATGTTTCATTATATACAGAACAAGTTTATCACACTCACCATTGATTGTCAAAATAATCTGACGCGGACGCTGTGCAGAAAACAGATCTCGACACAGACTCGCTTATCGCTCCTTCAAAACGCAGCGGCACACAAAAACTGCTGCCGGCAGTTTTTGTGCCGACAGCAGTGAAATAAACAGGATTAGCGTACTTTGATTTTGTCCAGATGCCAGATCTCATCTACGTACTGCTGGATGGTACGGTCAGATGTGAACTTGCCGGATTTTGCCACGTTGAGGATGGCGCTCTTTGCCCATGCGGAGGTGTTTCTGTACTTGTCTTCCACACGCTCCTGTGCTGCTGCATAGGACTTGAAGTCAGCCAGGATGAAGTACATATCCGGACGCGGAGCGTTCTTCGGAGTCAGCAGGGAATCGTACAGATCGCGGAACATGCCTGTGTCACCGTTGGAGTATCTTCCGTTGATCAGATCCATCATGACGCCGTGGATGTCCGGATCATTCATGAAGTAGCTCATCGGATCATAGGTGTAGTTTTTCTCATAGTTGATTACTTCATCTGCGGACAGACCGAAGATAAAAGCGTTCTCTCTTCCTACTTCCTCTACGATCTCAACGTTTGCACCGTCCATGGTTCCAAGGGTCAGGGCGCCGTTCAGCATGAACTTCATGTTACCGGTACCGGATGCCTCCTTGCTGGCGGTGGAGATCTGCTCAGATACATCTGCAGCTGCAAAGATGATCTCTGCATTGCTTACACAGTAGTCTTCGATAAATACGACTTTGATCTTTCCTTTGATGGTCGGATCGTTGTTGATCACATCCCCTACGGAGTTGATCAGTTTGATGATTCCCTTTGCACGCTCATAACCTGCGGATGCTTTTGCGCCGAAGATGAAGGTTCTCGGATAGAACGGGATATCCGGATTCTTTTTCAGCTTGTCATACAGATACATGATATGCATAATGTTCAGGAACTGACGTTTGTACTCGTGGAGACGTTTTACCTGAACGTCGAAGATGGAGTTCGGATCCACATCGATTCCGTTATGTTCTTTGATGTATTTCGCCAGACGGAGTTTGTTCTTGTATTTGATCTCCATAAACTCTTTCTGAGCCTGACGGTCATCAGCCAGTTTTTCAATGCCTTCGATCTGCGGCAGATCGGTGATCCAGCCATTGCCCACATGTTTGGTTACCCAGTCTGCGAGCAGCGGATTGCCGTGCAGCAGGAAGCGGCGCTGTGTGATTCCGTTAGTCTTGTTATTGAATTTCTCCGGCATCATCTCATAGAAATCTCTCAGCTCCTGTGCTTTCAGGATCTCTGTGTGAAGACGGGCAACACCGTTGACGGAGTAGCCGCCTACGATTGCCAGACGGGCCATATGGATCTGTCCGTCATAGATGATTGCCATCTTGCGGATCTTCTCCTCGTCACCCGGATACTGAGCTCTTACTCTCTCCAGGAAGCGGCGGTTAATCTCTTCTACGATCTGATAAATACGCGGAAGCAGTTTGGAGAACAGGTCAACCGGCCATTTCTCCAGAGCCTCTGCCATAATGGTATGGTTGGTGTATGCACAGGTCTTTGTGGTAACTTCCCATGCCTCATCCCATCCAAGGCCTTCCTCATCCATCAGGATACGCATCAGTTCCGGAACCGCTACGGTCGGATGAGTATCGTTCAGCTGGAAGGTTACCTTCTCATACAGCTTTCTGATATCGCTGTGATTTCTCTTATATTTTGCAATCGCTCTCTGTACACTTGCAGAGATGAAGAAGTACTGCTGTTTCAGACGCAGCTCCTTGCCGGCATAGTGGTTGTCATTGGGATAGAGCACTTCTACGATGGTCTTTGCCAGGTTCTCCTGCTCCACTGCTTTGTGGTAATCACCTTTATCGAAAGAATCCAGTGAGAAATCCTGGATTGCCTCTGCATCCCAGATGGTCAGCGTATTTACCACATCATTATCATATCCTACGATCGGCATATCGTACGGAATGGCGCGCACAGACTGATATCCCTTCTGTACGAAGTTCACACGGCCTGCAGCTTCATCATACTCCATAGCGGTGTATCCGCCGAATTTTACTTCTTTGGCATACTCAGGACGTTTCAGTTCAAACGGATATCCGTTCTTCAGCCAGTTATCCGGCACTTCTACCTGATAGCCATCGCGGATCTGCTGTTTGAACATACCGTAACGGTAACGGATTCCGCAGCCGTAAGCCGGATAGCCAAGCGTTGCCAGAGAGTCAAGAAAGCAGGCTGCCAGACGGCCAAGGCCTCCGTTTCCGAGAGCCGGATCTCTCTCCTGATCCTCCAGAAGGTTCAGGTTCAGACCCATCTCAGCCAATGCTTCTTTCACCTCATTGTAAGCAGTCAGGTTGATCAGGTTATTTCCAAGCGCACGGCCCATCAGAAACTCCATGGACATATAATAGACCATCTTGGGATCCTGCTCTTCCATTGCTTTCTGCGTCTTCAGCCAGTTGTCAATGATGACGTCCTTGACGGAATAGCATACAGCCTGGTAAATCTGCTGGTCTGTAGCCTCATCGATGGTCTTGCGGTAAAGCATTTTTACATTGTCTTTGACGCTGCTTTTGAATGTTTCCTTGTTAAATTCGGCGTTTAACATCTGTGTCCTCCTTAACGTCAGTCTGCGAGCGGAGAAAACTTCTCCGTTCGCAGTCTGAATTTCCATACACTATTTCTATTTTCCAAACAAGCGTTTCTGGTAATCAGACGCGCTCTACTGCCATGGTAACTTTCTCAGAGTTGATACTCCATTCTTTCTCATAGCCCTTTGTCTCTCCAGTCACGATGTCTTCTGCCAGAACTTCAGATTTAATTTCATCACCATGTGCATTCATAATGCTCACAATCTTATCGTTGTCTTTTACGTATACTCGAATCTTATCCATCACCTCAAAACCGGCTTCCTTACGCATGGTCTGCACTTTGCTGATAATCTCACGCACAAAGCCCTCCTCGATCAGCTCCGGTGTCAGGTTGGTATCGAGGACAACGGTGATTGTATTGTCGGATTCGGAGACATAACCTTCCATCCGGGCGGTTTCAATCAGCAAATCCTCTTTCAATAATACAATTTCCTGACCATCAATGTCAAGTTTTAGTTCATTCGTTGTATTAAGTTCAGCCATTGCGCTGTTTCCATCGATCTCAGTGAGCGCATTTTTGATCTTATTTAACAATTTTCCGTACTTCGGTCCCACGGTACGCATCTGCGGTTTGAAGCTGTAAGTGATGAAATCAGCGATATCATCGGTAAATACCACTTCCTTCACATTCAGCTCATCCCCGATGATTTCCCTGAAGAATTCGGAAAGGGTGAATGCGCTCTTTACATACATCCGGCTGATCGGCTGACGGTTCTTGATATTTGCAGTGTTACGGCAGGCACGGCCCATCACCACGATCTCCAGAAGGTCTGCCATGTCCTCCTCCAGCTTCGGATTGATCCAGCTCTCCTCTACCGTTGGATAATCGCACAGGTGGATGCTTTCCGGAGCATGCTCATCGATGCTTCTCACCAGATTCTGGTAGATATCCTCTGTCATGAACGGAATCATCGGCGCTGCAGCCTTGGAAATGTCAACCAGTGCCTTATACAGTGTCATATATGCATTGATCTTATCCTGCTCCATGCCCTTTGCCCAGAAACGCTCACGGGAACGGCGCACATACCAGTTGCTCATGTCGTCTACAAAGGACTGCAAAGCTTTGGCAGCCTCCGGGATCCGGTAATCTGCCAGGTTGTCATCTACTGCTTTAACGGTGGATTCCAGTCTGGAGAGCAGCCATTTGTCCATCACGGATAATTTCTCATATTCCAGCGCGTATTTTGTAGCGTCAAACTGATCGATATTTGCATACAGTACAAAGAATGCGTAAGTATTCCAGAGAGTTCCCATGAACTTTCTCTGTCCTTCCACTACCGTCTTGCCTGCAAAACGGGACGGCAGCCACGGTGCACTGCTGGAATAGAAGTACCAGCGGATCGCATCCGCGCCATAAGCAGCCAGCGCTTCAAACGGATCTACGGCATTTCCCTTGGACTTACTCATCTTCTGTCCGTTCTCATCCTGAACCAGGCCGAGGACAATAACATTCTCATACGGTGCTTTGTTGAACAGCAGAGTGGAGATTGCCAGCAGAGAATAGAACCAGCCTCTGGTCTGATCCACTGCCTCAGAGATAAACTGTGCCGGGAACTGTTTCTCAAATACTTCTTTATTTTCAAACGGATAGTGATGCTGTGCAAAAGGCATGGAACCGGAATCAAACCAGCAGTCAATAACCTCCGGTACACGGTGCATCTCTTTTCCGCAATGTGGACACCTGATGGTTACGGCGTCGATATATGGACGGTGAAGCTCAATCTTTTCCGGACAGTTGTCGGATTTTTCTTTCAGCTCTGCGATACTGCCGATGCACTCCTGATGGCCGCATTCACACTGCCATACGTTCAGAGGAGTTCCCCAGTAGCGGTTTCTGGAAAGTCCCCAGTCCTGTACATTCTCCAGCCAGTCGCCGAAACGTCCCTTGCCGATGCTCTCCGGAATCCAGTTGATGGTGTTGTTGTTGCGGATCAGATCTTCCTTCACCGCTGTCATGCGGATGAACCAGGTCTCTCTCGCATAGTAGATCAGCGGGGTATCACATCTCCAGCAGTGCGGATAGCTGTGCTCAAAGAGCGGTGCGGAGAACAGAAGACCTGCATCCTCAAGTGCCTGCAGGATCGGCATGTCCGCTTTTTTGCAGAACATTCCGGCCCAGGGCGTCTCCTCTACCATCTCACCCTTTTCATTTACCATCTGTACAAACGGCAGATCGTATTTGTGGCCGACTTTGGAGTCATCCTCACCGAACGCCGGTGCAATATGAACGACGCCGGTACCATCAGTCAGCGTAACGTACGTATCACATACCACATAATGTGCCTTTTTGCCGCCGATTCTCTTTTCGGCATAGGGGAACAGCGGCTCATATTCTTTGTATTCCAGATCCTTTCCAACGTAATGCTCCAGGATCTGCGCATTTTCTCCGAGAACGGTATCCACCAGCGCGGCTGCCATATAATAGGTATATCCATCGCAGGCAACCTTCACATAATCTTCCTTTGGGTTCACGCACAGTGCCACGTTGGACGGCAGTGTCCAGGGCGTCGTAGTCCATGCCAGGATATAGGCATCCTCCCCTTTCACCTTAAAGCGAACGACTGCAGAGCGCTCTTTGACATCTTTGTATCCCTGAGCAACCTCATGGGAAGACAGCGGCGTACCGCAGCGCGGGCAGTAGGGAACGATCTTATATCCCTTGTAGAGAAGTCCTTTCTTCCAGATCTCCTTTAACGCCCACCATTCGGACTCAATGTAGTCATCATGGTAGGTTACATACGGGTTCTTCATGTCCGCCCAGAAACCAACGGTATGAGAGAAATCCTCCCACATGCCTTCGTATTTCCAGACACTCTCCTTACACTGCTCAATGAACGGCTCCACACCGTACTGCTCGATCTGCTCTTTACCATCCAGACCCAGCTTCTTCTCCACTTCCAGCTCAACGGGAAGTCCGTGAGTATCCCATCCGGCCTTTCTCGGCACCTCGTAACCTTTCATGGTACGGTATCTCGGGATCATATCTTTGATGACACGGGTCTCCACATGTCCGATATGGGGTTTTCCGTTGGCGGTAGGCGGTCCGTCATAGAATACGTAGGACGGATTGCCCTCTCTTTGCTTCATACTTTTCTCGAAGATCTGATTGTCTTCCCAGAACTTCTCAACTGCTTTTTCTCTCTCGACAAAATTCATGTCGGCGGAAACTTTCTTGTACATCTTCGTACCTCCTGTAACGATTCTCACATGGATAACAGCTGTAAAATAAGAAAAGGCCTCCGCCCTGTAATAGGACGAAAGCCATACTATCGTTACCACCTGTTACATACCAACATATGCAGTTCCTGTAACGGGGAACAGCCGACGCTTCTTACTCCGGTCTGCAGCGCCTTTTCATTCCGCCATCCGACCGGTTCAGAATTGCAACTTGGAAGTGATGTTCATCTGCGGCTACTCGTACCGGGCTCCCACCATCTCCGGCTCGCTTTCTGCTTGTTCCTTTCGCATACAGACTACTGTCTTCGTCAATGTCTTTTGCTTATTTCAACCCATTATACATAGATACCCGCAAAATTGTCAAGGGGTTAACTGTTCTTTTTCTGTAAACGCTTCTTTCTCAGATTTTCTTTTTTCTGGCGGATCTCCCCGGCTTCCTCCTCGCAGCTGACCCGGATCGTCTTGACCACGAAGGTTTTTCCCTCATCCGTATGCTTCATGCGTGCCTTGCCCTTGAGATACCCATGCTCCGGACAGTAGGCAACACAGTAATAGTTTTTCCCGCCGGCGGAAAACCAGCGCATTTTCTTTCTCGCGGTTCTTCCGCAGATACAGCAGTGTGTGGAGGATACTTCCCGGTCACGGATCGCTTCCTCACGGGTGTCAAATTCTCTCGAGATAAATTTGGTATAGCCGTTGTATACAGCATGAATTTCGTCGCGTTTGCTCCTGGGGTTCTGATAGACGTCGATGGAATCATAGGCAAGCACCACATCCATATCCAGCGTCTGAAAGATCCTGGCGGTATACCGGGCATCGGAAAGCGCCTGATGGAAACTGTCCTCTTTGGAGAGGGAGAGATAATCCGCCGCGTATTCCAGCGCGCGTCTGCTTTTCATCGTCTCATACTGGATCGCGAAAAGCTTCTGCACATCGTAGAAATGGATCGGTCCCCGAAGCAATGAGAGCAGGCCGTAGTATTTCATATTGCGCTGCAGCTCTGTCAGGTCTCCCGGACCCCAGGTACAGAACATGCACTCGCCTCCCGCGAAGTTCAGAAATTCGCGAAGCCCCTGGGAAAACGGGACACCTCCCTTTAATTCCTCCTCGGTGATTCCTACAACCTCTCTGGTCCTGTGATGGAGATGCTTGTACACCACCGGCCGGATAAGCCGATGAAACGTATCCACAATCTGGCGCGCACTGTCCAGTTTCACGGCCCCGATCTCTATGATCTCAAAAGGAAGAGCCGGATTCTCCTGCTCCTTTCCGTAAGGGCACTGATTCCACTCAAGATCAAACACAACGTAATTCATAAACCGCTTAATTCCTTCTCTTTCTCTTCTTCCCTCTTCTGCGGCGGCGTCTTTTTCTGCGCCTGTGTCGACGCACCAGGGACGCAAACACCATCCAGAGAAACAGCAGAACCAGAACGATCAGCAGACCGATGAGAAAATAGCGGGCGATTCCGTCAAAGACACCTTTTTTCTCTTCGCCGGAAGTTTCCGCCGCAGGAGAAGGACTCACAGGCGTCTCTTCCAGGGAAGAGTCGGCAGACAGGGACGTGCCGCTGACCGTCTCTTTGGGACGGCCATCCTCGCCGTCACCGCCTTCTTCACTCTGATCCGTCTGGTTCAGATACATAGCTCCTTTGTCAGGGAAAACACTGGTAAAACCATAATCAAACAGACTCGCCGTGTCCGTATACACCTGACGCCCCTGCGTGCGCATCGTCACACACATCAGTGTTCTTCCATCCCTTTGGGCGAAGGTGACCAGCGTGTTCAGCGCCGCCTCCGTATATCCGGTCTTTCCGCCGATACAGCCCTCATAATAATAGTCTGTGTCAGGAAGAAGCATCTTATGATGATTCTTCAGGTAGCGGATCTCGGTATACTTTTCCGTGGCAGGAATCTGATAAGTTTTCGTCCCTGTCACCGTCCGGAAGGTCTCATTTGCAAAAGCCGCCTGGGCGATCAGCGCCATATCATGCGCCGTGGTATAATGGTTCTCATCCGGCAGTCCGTTGGTATTATTAAAATGTGTTCCGGTACAGCCAAGGCTCTGCGCCTTCTCGTTCATCCTGTCTACAAAAGCCTCGATGGACCCGGCCACATGCTCAGCCACTCCGCAGCACACTTCATTGGCCGAATTCAGCATCATGCCGTACCAGCACTGCTCCATGGTAAGCACTTCACCGAGGCGGCAGCCGATATTCGAGCTGTCCCACTCAATGCTGTCCAGCGCATGCTGGGAAAATGTCACCTGCTCATCCGGCGCACAGTTTTCCATGGCGAGCAGGGTCGTCATGATCTTGGTAATGCTGGCCGGATACAGCTGCTTGTCTATATTTTTCGCATACAGAATTCTGCCGTCATCCAGATCCACTAAAATTCCCGACTCCGCGTAGATCGCCGGTCCTGCCGGCCATCCCTCGATCGCGTCTGTCTGAACCGGCTCATAATAAGCAGCCGGATGCGGATCCTCTGTGGGTGCCGCTTCTCCCCCTGCAGCTCCCTCACTTGCAGATACCGCCGTTGTCCCAGGTACATTCCCTTCCGATGCAGCCTGCACACTTTGCGGTCCAAAAGCCGAAACAGCAAGACACAGGGCTGCTGCCCATGCGGCCGCCGTCTGGCTCATTTTTCTCTTCATATCCTTTGTTCTCCCCTGATTTCTTCTTTCCTCTGCCCGCTCAATCGCATTGAGCAGGGGTATTTACCTAATTATATAAGATTTTCTTCCGGTCGGCAACCAGAAAAATCCTGGCAAAACCGCCCGGACTCTTTACAGCTTTGCGTTTTTCCATGTCCCCTTTGCATACATAAGTACAGATATTCCTGTTCCGATCGTCCATCCGACCGGCCAGGAGCTCCAGACGCCGATAATGCCAAATGGCGGCGCGAGCACGGCTGCCAGAACCACGCGAAGCAGCAGATCCGCAAAGGTGGAAATCATGAACAGATGCACCGCTCCCGAACCCCGCAGAATCCCGTCGGTCATGATTTTGACGGAGACAACGAGGTAAAACGGCGAGACAAACCGAAGAAACTGCAGGCCGGTATCCATGGCACTCCCTGTCGGATCCTGCATAAAAATCCCCACCAGAAATCTTCCAAGGAGAAGAAATGCCGCTATACACGGCACCGCCATGACAAGGTCCAGCAGCAGACCGCCCCGGTAGCCCTCGCGGATCCGATCGTATTTTTTCGCCCCCACATTCTGTGCAGTAAAGGTCGACATGCCATTGCCGGCTGCCGTAAACAGCGAGATGGCTATGGTGTTCAGACGGATGGCTGCGGTATACCCCGCAATCACGCTGGCACCAAAATTGTTGATAATACTCTGAATGATAATATTTCCCACTGAGATAAAGGACTGCTGCAGGATGCTGGGAATCGCCACTTTGACAATCTTTCGCAGGATTTCCCCGGAAAAAAGTTCATACCGGCCTGTGTGGGGAAGCCCCCGCAGACGCCTCGCAAGTGCAGCCACTGCCAGAATGCAGCTGACCCCCTGGCAGAGAAAAGTTGCCCATGCCACACCGGCCACTCCCATGGAAAAGCCTTTGACAAACAGAATGTCCACCAGAATATTCGAAGTTGAGGAAAACGCCAGAAAATACAGAGGCGTTTTGGAATCACCCATCGCCGAAAAAATACCGGTTGCCACATTGTAGAAAAAGACAAAGGGCATTCCGGCAGTGTAGATTTTCAGATACAGCAGTGAATCATTCAGGATTTCCTCCGGCGTATTCATCAGAAACAGCAGTCCTCTGGTGCAGAGAAATCCAAAAATCATCAGCGCCGCACAGAGCACGCCAAAGGCCAGAAACGAGGTAGTCACCGATGTTTTCAGTTCCTTCCACCGCTTCGATCCGAAAAGCTGAGAGACCACCACGGAGCATCCGATGTTGCATCCAAAGGCGAACGCTGTGTAAATCAGCGTGATCTCCGAAGCATTTCCCACTGCCGCAAGGGCATGCTCACCTACAAATTTTCCTGATACCAGACTGTCCGCCAGGTTATACAGCTGCTGAAAAACAACACTTCCAAGCAGCGGGATTGTGTACATCCACAAAACCTTCCGCGGACTTCCTTCTGTCAGATCCTTATTCACTTTCTTTTCCCTCTTTCCTTTGTATCGTTATCCACGGATGATCCCCCGGCTCCTTCAAGGGCTTCCTTCCATGCCCTCCGGTCATCCACATCTTTTAATTCTTTCTGTTTTCGCGCACAGACCGTACACACATCTGACCGCTTCTTCAGAATCTTCTTTCCCCCGGTGTCCCCTTCCAGTGCCATCAGCTTGGGATACAGCGCAGCGGAAAAGATCGCCGGATTTCCGGAGGTATCCTGCCATGTGACATAACCGCCCGCATAGCCGCCGTCCACCGTCTTTTCGATCAGCTCCAGCACAGTCTGATGGCAAATCCAGGGCTGGTCCGCCACACAGAACAGATAATAATCCGCTTCACAGACAGCAAGGCCGGCCCGTATGGAATAGGAAATCCCCTTTTCCCTCTCCGGCGAACCGGTAAGAATCATTCGCTCTTTGTAAATTTTCTTCTTTTCTTCCACATATTCCCGGATGCGGGAGTATTCACTCACCACAGTCAGAACTGTATCCTGCCGTACAGTAAGAACCGCCTCCAGCGCATGGAGCCCATAAAGAAACATGGGCTTCCCGTCGATTTCCGAATAAAGCTTATTACCCCCAAAACGGCGGCTGTTTCCAGCCGCCAGATAGATCATGTTAATTTTCATGAGATAAAATGCCCATCAGAACTTTTTCCGGAGTGATGGGAAGCTCCCTGTGCCAGACACCGGTTGCATTGTAAATGGCGTGGGCGATTGCAGGCGCCGGCGTGTTGATCACGATCTCTCCGATGGACTTGGCGCCAAACGGCCCGGTCTTCTCATAACTGCTCTCAAAATCCACCCTCAGTTTGCAGATATCCTGACGCGTCGGAATCTTGTACTGCATCAGAGAATTCTCCGCAATCTTTCCTCTGCTGCTGTAGGTAATGTCCTCATACAGGGCCATGCCGATTCCCTGCACCAGTCCGCCCTCCGTCTGTACGCGGACCAGATTGCTGTTGATCGGTGTTCCGCAGTCCACCACTGCCACATAATCCAGCAGTTCCACTGCTCCGGTCTCCTTATCCACCTCCAGCTCTACCATGCCTGCCATAAAGGGCGGCGGGGACAACGGAGAAGAATGTGTCACTGTCACCTGCACTGCCTTCGTGTTTCCGTTCATGGACTTCTCCGCAATCGCAGCCAGAGACACCCGTTTGCTGCCGTCTGCCGTACAAATGGCATCCGGACCAACGATCAGATCCTCGCAGCTACATCCCAGCATTTCAGCCGCGATTTCGGTCATGCGCTCTTTCAGTTCACAGCACGCCTTTTCCACCGCTTTTCCTGTCACATACGTGGTACTCGACGCATAGGAGCCGGAATCATACGGAGAGCTGTCGGAGTCCGCACCGTACACCACAATGTTATCCACACTGCACTCCAGACACTCCGCCGCGATCTGGGCCAGTGTCGTATCACAGCCGGTCCCCATATCGGCTGCACCGATGGAAAGCGCATAGAAGCCGTCGTCATTCAGCTTGATAGTGGCAGAACCCACATCCATACCGGAAATACCGGAGCCCTGCATCGCCATGGCAATGCCTTTGGCCCGGATTTTTCCATTTCCCATATCCTGTGCCAGCGGTTTTTCGTCCCAGCGGAACATTTCCTTTGCCCGGGCCACACAGCGGTCCAGCGCACAGGCATTCATCTGTTCATTATAATAGGAAGCAGCAACCTGACCCTCACGCACCATGTTTTTCTCACGGATCGCCGCCGGATCCATGGAAATCCGGTCTGAGAGTTCATTGACCATACTCTCCAGAGCGAAGATTCCCTGGGTGGCACCGTATCCGCGGTAAGCTCCCGCCGCCTGCACATTGGTATAAACCACATCGTAGCGGAAGCGGAAGGCTTCCAGATTGCCATTGTAAAGCGGAATGGATTTGTGACCGGAAAGGCCTACCGTTGTCGGTCCGTGCTCCCCGTAGGCGCCGGTATTGGAAAGCGTGTACAGATCAATCGCACGGATCGTGCCATCCTTCATCGCTCCGAGCCGGACCTTCATCTCCATCTCATGGCGGGGCGAGCCGGCCGTCTGACTTTCCTTCCTGGTATAAATCAGCTTTGCGCTCTTTTTCGTCTTCCAGGTGACAAAAGCCGGAAAGACCTCTGTCACACAGCTTTGCTTCGCGCCGAACCCGCCTCCGATTCTCGGTTTGGTCACCCGGATCATGGATTTTGGAATGCCAAGGGCGTTGGAGAGAATTCTGCGCACATGGAAGACGATCTGCGTGGAACTGATCACATGCAGTCTTCCGTAGGTATCGATCGTAGTATACGTCCGGAATGTCTCCATCATCGCCTGCGAATCGGCTTTCGTGTGATAGGTGTTTTCCAGAACAATATCGCACGCTTCCATGACACCTTCCAGATCCCCGTCCTCATCCACGCCGGACGCGCACAGATTTCTCTGATTATCCGCGCCCACCGGGCAGAGCGCTTTCCAGTTCTCCTCCGGATGCACCAGAATCGGTTCATCCTTTGCCTTCCGGAAATCCAGAACCGGTTCCAGGACCTGATATTTTACTTTAATCAATTTGAGCGCTTTGTCAACCGCTTTCTCGGTCTCACCTGCGACAATCGCCACCGCGTCTCCCACGAACCGCACTCTCTGATCGAGAATCAGCCGGTCATAGGGGCTGGCCTCCGGATACGTCTGGCCTGCCATCGTAAAACGATTGTCCGGCACATCTTTATACGTATAAATCGCTTCGATTCCCGGCACCTTCATCGCTGCCGCCGTGTTGATCTCCTCAATCAGCGCATGCGCATATGGACTGTGGAGTATCTTCACGATCAGACAGTCGGACGGTGTAATATCATCCACATAAACCGGTTTGCCGCACAAGAGCGACATGGCATCTTTCTTTCTGACCGGTTTATTGATCACTGAAAGTTTCTTTTCTTCCACTAGTTCGCCGCTCCTTTCTCCCGCTTGTAGGCCAGGTACGACTGGATTCCTCTCATCTGTCCCTCATACCCGGAACAGCGGCACAGATTTCCGGACAGATATTCGAGAATCTCTTCCTCGGTCGGATCCGGATTCTCCCGGAACATGGCAATCGCATTCATCATAAATCCCGGATTGCAAAAGCCGCACTGCTCCGCTCCCTGATCCGCGATGTAGGCTCCGAATTCCTCCGCCTCATCCTGAAGACCCTCCAGCGTTACCACACGGTGTCCCGCCGCTCTTACAGCCAGAACGCTGCAGGAGAGCACCGGTTTGTCGTCCAGAAACACGGTACAAAGGCCGCAGTTCGCGGTTTCACAGCCCCGCTTCACGCTCTTGCAGCCCTGCTTTCTCAGAAAATCGATGAGAAGCAGATCCGGCTCAATGTCCGCACTGATTTTCTTTTCGTTAACCCATAATTCTATCTGCATCTTCTCATCCCTCTCCATCCATCGAAGCAATCGAAAGCAGCGCCCGTTTGCCAAGCACTCCGATCAAAATGCTCCGGTATTCGCTTCCGGCCCTTAAGTTGCTTCCGGTCGTGATCTGTTCTCTCGCATAAGCCCCAAAACTGGCTGCGCTTTCCGGTGTGATACCGTCTTTCAGGATCTGTTTTTCATCCCGCAGACAGACTGCCCTGCCGGGACGCGCGCCGATCACACAGCGGAGCTCTTCCTCCTCCCTGCAGATACAGCAGGTCAGCACCGGAAAATCCGTCTTTGTATTTCTCTGGGAGAGATAAACCGTCTTCTGTGCCTTTTTCGGCACCAGTACCCGCACCAGGATATCCCGGTCGTAGGGAAGACGGGAAAATTCCTCCACCGTGAGGATGCCCCGGTGATACAGCTCCACCTTTGCGCCGATCGCCATAAAAAACGTCAGCACATCGGAAAATCCGTACCGTCCGAACAGGCTGCCGCCCACAGTGGCCAGATTCCGGAACTGCACACCAACGATATGCTTTACCGCATCTTTTGCCGCACCGCACGTCAGCGCATTGAGTCCGGCATGCTGTTCGATCTGACGCAGCGATACCATCGCGCCGATCCGGTATTCTTCCTCTGTCTCCTCAATGGTATCCAGTCCCAGACCGGAAAGATCAATGGCGGTACCCACGCGCTTTTTCTGCATCTTCAGCCAGAGCATGCCTCCGATCACGGTACTGCTCTTTTTCTGATTCAGCTGATATGCTTCCTCGAGACTTTCCGCTTTTACGTACTTTGCTATCTCAATCAAGTATCTACTCCTCCTTTTTCTCCTTTGGCAGGCAAATATTCAGAAGTATTGCAACAATGGCTGCCGGTACGATACCGGAACCGCCAAAGATCAGGCTCACAGACTGCGGCAGCCTGGACAGGATCGCGCTGTTTGCGCCGATGCCGTAGCCAAGTCCCAATGCCACGGATACAATTGTCATATTTCTCGCAGTCAGAGGTTCTTTTACGATCAGCTGAATACCGCTGATCACGATGGATGAGAACATCATCACCGCTGCGCCTCCCAGCACACTCTGCGGCATGATGGATACCAGGGCCGCCAGTTTCGGGAACAGACCGCAGGCGATCAGGAAAATTGCTCCGCAGGCCAGCGCAAAACGATTCACGATCTTGGTCATCGTCACCAGGCCCACATTCTGGCTGAAAGAGGTATTCGGCAGGACGCCGAAAAGCGCAGCCAGGGAAGAACCGATACCATCACAGATGACACCACCGGAAAGTTCGGAATCTGTTGCCTCTCTTCCGACACCGCCTTCCATCACGCCGGAGATATCTCCGACTGTTTCTACTGCTGTCACGATAAACATGATCATGACAGGAACAATCGCCTTCATATTAAATACCGGTTTTACCGGCATGATTTTCGGAAGAGCAAACCAGTCTGCATCGGCCACTTTCGACCAGTTCAGCACCCATGCCTTGGTCACTTCCACACCGTCTGCCGTCACAAACGTATGATCCAGAAACAGTCCCATCACAGCTGCAATCACATAGCCCGCAATGATTCCGCACAGGATACAGGAGGAACTTGCCATTCCCTTGAAATAATGTTTAAAAATCAGAATAATAACCAGTACCGCCAGACCAAGCAGTAAGTTTTCCACAGAACCGTAATCCTGTGCGGAGCTTCCTCCACCAAACGAGGCAACGCCTACACTGATCAGGGATAATCCGATAGATAACACAACCGTACCTGTCACAACTGCCGGAAGCAGTTTACGGAGCGGTTTGATGCAAAAACCAAGTACACTCTCAAAAAGACCGCCGATGATCGATGCTCCGAGCATAGCGCCATACGCTGCGACTCCGCCTCCGATGGCATTTGCCACGCTCTGGAAGACTCCGATAAATCCGGAACTGGTACCCATAATGATCGGCACTTTTCCGCCTACCGGTCCGATCGCGTAGAGCTGAATCAGAGTTACCACACCTGCCATCAACATGGCATTCTGCAGCAGAGTGACCTGAATGGCCATGAGATCCTCACCGCCGATGGCTGCGCAGAGATTGGTGATAATCAAAAGAGGGGTCAGGTTGCCCACGAACATCGCCAGCACATGCTGAAGTCCCAGCGGAATGGCCTGTTTTAAGGGGATCCTGCCCTCAAATTCATAAGGTGACGTGTACACTTGTTTTTCTGTTTTGTCCTTTTTCATGGCTTTCTCCTTTGTGTCATATAAGAATACAGCCGATATCTGTCTTGCCCGGCTTCCAAAAAGATTATATCAAAACCGCAATATTTTGTCACTGAAAAAACGAACTCACTATCGCAAAAACGAACGCCAGGCAGAAAATAGATCTCGACGCAGACTCGCTTTTCCTTCTTCGAAACGCAGCGGTACGAAATTCGCTGGGCGCTTTATACCTGGCTCATTTAGCTGCGGATATCGCAAAACAGCCCACCTTTCAAACAGAATCCCATCGCAGTCCCTTGAGAAACGCCGGCACTTAATGAGCAGGATTGCTTTTCATCCTGCGAATTTAGTACCGCTGCGTTTCGAAGGAGCGCAAGCGCGGCCGCGATGGGATCTGTTTGGAAGGTGGGCGTCAGTTTTTCCGATATCCCACGCTTTCTTTTTCGATGATGCGCCCTGCGATGATTTCCAGGCGGTAGCCGGATTTTACGTTCTGGATTTGTTTCATCAGTTTTTCCAGGGCTGCTTTTACCATGTCTTTCATGTTAACTTCGTAGGTGGTGATTTTCCGGTCCGGGAAGCCCGGATGCAGGTAGTTGTCGAAGCCGACCACCGCGATGTCTTCCGGCACGCGCAGGCCTCTTTCTTCCAGCTTCAGGATCAGCATTCCGGCGGCCAGGTCGCAGTTGCATACGAAGGCTTCCGGCAGATGCTCCGGCAGTTCGAAGGCGATCTGCCCGGCCTGATCCCGGTCTTCGATCAGCCATTCGTCCGGGAGCGCGATGTGGTGCTCCAGCATGGACTTATGGAAGCCCAGATAGCGGTCCATGATGCTGCTGGTGTACTGGATGGATCCCAGATAGGCCAGTTTTCGGTATCCTCTTGCGATCAGATATTCTGTCATCAGGTACATACCGTAGAAATTATCGGAGATGACCGCATCCCTGGCCAGTTCGTTGTCGTAAAAATCCAGACAGATCACCGGAATGCCTGTCTGTTCCCGCAGGAACCGGATGTAGCTTCTGCTGATCTCTCCCATGATGATCAGACCATCTACCTTCTGTTCCGCTGCGATTCCCGGCAGAATCCGTTGTTCCTCGGAAGTCCACCGCAGGATCTCAACGGTTAACAGACAGTGCCGCTCTGTAGCTTCCAGCGCCATTTCCTGGTACATTTTCCAGTAAAAGGTGGTGTACTCTGCCAGATAGCGCTCGGCAATCAGCACACCGACACAGCGCAGCTTTTTGCTTCTGACATTTTTCTGCGGTTCCTGATTTCTGTAATAACCAAGATCCTTTGCCGCTTTTAGTATCTTCGCGCGCGTTTCGCTGCTGACGCCTTTCTGACCGGTCAGCGCATTGTGAACCGTGACTGTACTGACACCCACAATCCCGGCAATGTCTGAAAGTCGAACCTTTCCCATTTCCATTCCTCCGGATCTTTTCCTGACTGCCGGAATCTTTTTTTGCCGGCAGAGATCAGTCTTCTTTTACCATATCTTTCTTCAGAAGTTCCATTTTCTCCGCAGCGTCTTCCAGGGATGTTCCCTTTACTCCAAAGTAGAATTTGATCTTCGGCTCGGTTCCGGACGGACGGACACAGCACCATGCGTTATTTTCCAGCTCGTAATACAGAACGTTGGAAGACGGAAGACCGGTGGATGTCTCCTCTCCTGTAACCAGATCTTTTCTGATGTCTGCCTTGTAATCCCGCAGTGCGAGTACTTTCTGGCCTCCCAGCTCTTTGGGCGGATTTTCGCGGAAGGAAGCCATCATGTTCTGAATCTCTCGTGCTCCGTCGATTCCCTTTAAAGTCATGGTTGCCAGTCCTTCTTTGTAATAGCCGTACTTCTCATACATGTCGATCATTGCATCCCAGAGGGTTTTGCCCTGCAGTTTATAGTAGGCAGCTACCTCGCAGAGCATCATAACAGCAACACAGGCATCCTTGTCTCTTGCGTAGGTTCCTGCCAGACAGCCGTAGCTCTCTTCCAGGCCAAAGACATAGGAATGTGCTCCTGTCTGCTCGAAAAGTTTAATCTGCTCACCAATGTATTTGAATCCGGTCAGCACTTCGATCAGGGCCACACCGTACTCTTTTGCGATGGCTTTTGCCATGTCAGTCGTCACGATGGTCTCCACAAGGGCAGGATTTTCCGGCATGGTTCCGGTCTTTGTGCGCTCACGCAGGATATACTCTGCAATCAGCATGCCGGACATATTTCCGGTGAAGCTCACATACTCTCCGGTCTTGCTATCCTTTGCGTAAACACCCAGACGATCTGCATCGGGATCCGTCGCCAGAATGATATCTGCATCCACTTCTTTTGCAAGGGCAAGGGCGAGGGTCCATGCCTTGGCATCTTCCGGATTCGGGTAAGCTACGGTCGGGAAATTGCCGTCCGGCTGTTTCTGCTCCGGCACCACGTAGACCTGTGTAAATCCAAGTTCCCGAAGCACGCGGCGAACCGGTACGTTTCCGGTACCGTGAAGCGGTGTGTAGACGATCTTCATATCCTGTGCTGCTTCGCGGATCACTTCCGGATGAATACTCTGTTTCTTCAGCTGTGCCACATAGCGGTCATCAAACTCGGTGCCGATTACCTGGAACAGACCTTCCGCTCTCGCGTCATCCTCTTCCATCGTCTTTACCTGGGAAATGTCCGTCACTTTTGCCACCTCTGCGAGGATGTTCTTGTCATGCGGCGGTGTAATCTGTGCGCCGTCCTCCCAGTATACCTTGTAGCCGTTGTACTCTCTCGGATTGTGGCTGGCCGTGATCACGATACCGGAAATACAGCCCAGCTCTCTTACTGCATAGGACAGCTCCGGTGTCGGACGCAGAGACTCAAACAAATAGGTTTTGATTCCGTTGGCATTGAGGCACAGCGCCGCCTCTCTGGCAAATTCCGGGGACATCCGCCTGGAATCGTGAGCGATCGCCACGCCTTTTTCCTGTCCGTTCCGGGAAAGAATGTAGTTTGCCAGGCCTTGTGTCGCCTGACGTACGGTATAGATATTCATACGGTTAGTACCGGCCCCGATCACGCCGCGCAGGCCTCCGGTGCCAAACTCCAGCTGACGGTAGAAACGATCCTCGATCTCCGCCTCATTTCCTTCCAGTGCCTTCAGTTCTGCTCTCGTTGTCTCGTCGAAATACGGATCTGTGCTCCATTTCTCATAGACTTCTCTGTAACCCATTCTGCTAAAACCTCCTACTTGATTTTTACTGTTTTCTGATGATTTCTTTTTCTTGTTCTCCCCTGATGCCGGTGTGTTGCTTAACTTAAAGTTAACATTTAATTAAGTTGGTGTCAACTTAATTTTTCGTTTACCTGGCAGGAAACAAACGCCAGGTTTCCAACAGGCCTCCGCGCCCACGTGCTCCCGTTTCTTCAAAAACGCCGGGAGAAAATTTGCCAGTCTTTTTCCTGGCGAATTTCCTCCCGGCGTTTTTCATTCCTCAACAGAATGCTATTCTATAGATCGATTCGGAGCAGAAACTTTCCGCCTCAAGTCAGAATCTGTCGCGCCCTCTTTAACATAAGCATCCTCCTGATTTTTCTTCTCACTGTATTCTTCCTTTTGGCCATGTTCCTGTCCATACCATTCCAGAAAATCCCCAAAGATCTTATCCTCTGCCATTTTCCGCACTTGCGCTGCATCCTCCAACGTATCATAACCTCCCAGATTATAACATTTCCGCTGAAACATAATCTGAGCAATCCACTTCTTTCGCTGCTTACTGTAATATACCCCTCGAATACCACTGGTATTTGTCCGATAAAGGCTCTCCGAGCGTATATTTTCCACACAGGTTCCATCCACATAATGGAGATTTTTCACCGGATTACGCCGGCATCCACAGCTGGTTGTCCATCCGTTCTGAAGATTGGACTGCCGGACATCCACAAAATTTCCGCAGTCATACTTACAATGCCAGATATGAACCCCATTTTCTTTCCGGGCATAAGAAAGAACCGTCAGCATTCCAAACCGTTTCCCTACCCATGCTTTCAGCTGCGGCTTTTTCCCACAGCCGCAGCTGCTGGTATTCCCGGTCATCAGACGCCGCTTTGTCGTTTCTATCCTATTTCCACAGTCACACCGGCACAGCCACAGAGGATTGCCGTCCTTTGCCTTCTCCCCGGATTTTCCAAGGACTGTCAGTTTCCCAAACCGCATTCCGGTCAGGTCTTTTCCGATTTCCCTCGGCGGATTTTCACACCCACAGCTGTAAATGGCATCCGGTTTTAATCGGCGGCTTTCCACCAGAATCTCTTTTCCACAATCACAACGGCACCGCCAGACAATCGCATTACGGACGCGTTCTTCTGTAGGAGCAACAACCGTCAGTTTTCCGAGGCGCAGTCCGGTCAGATTTTTACCTTTCATGAATCTGACCATTCTCCGCAGTATTCGATTCCGGGAAGAGTGTATGTTCCAGGCATCTGACGGCATCCTCTGTCATGTTACAGGTAAGCTGGTAAACAGGAACCTGACCGATCAGATCTTCGATCAGTTCCATTGCACGCTGCACAAAGACACGGTTCCACTGGTTGATCGTGATCTGCGCATAAAGCTCGGTAAACGCCTGAATAGGAGATAACTTTTCTATATGATTGTCTTCTCCCTGTCTTAGCATCACAATCGCATGAATTGGAGTATCTTCCAATTCACAGATGCCCGAAGTTCCACAGACCGGCCATCCACAGGCTGACCATGCTCCATTAATTTTTCTTAAAAGCGCACGATCTCCATTGACAGTTCTGCTGCCCCTGTATCGGTCCCACAACTCTGCCTGCGTGGATTTTCCGGTTCCAGAAGGGGCGGAGAACAGGATGGCTTTTCTCAGATATACCATATAAGCACAATGCAAGATCAGGCTGTTTCGTTTTATCATGTGCCGTTCCAAAGCAAACATTGAAGAGAACACGGGATCAATATGCAAGCCGCTGATTTCAGGCACGGAAAGAAGCACTTCTGCCTGCCTCTCTGATATTTCCTGATAACAGGCATAGAACGACGTATCCTTTCCTTTGATTCCAATCAACCGAGACTCTCCGAAAGACGTCTGATACACAACTATATCAGAACGAACTGCAATAACCCTTCCTACAGGTAGAGGTATTTTATCTGTAATACAGAGCTGATAACTATACTCCGGTACCCCCTGTTTGCTTTCAAACAGAAGAAAATTGAAAGGAAATGAAAGTTTCTCCGGAAATAGAAGGCGAAAACAGAAATCTCCGATCCGAAACAACTTATCCATACATTTTTCCCTCCTGCTGAATCAGACGGTAAAGTTCTTTCGAGTACCGGCACAAATAATCCGGTACACCATCATATGTTCCTGTTTCCAGTAAGGCGCCTGCGGCACAGATCTTGCAAAGAGGACGTAAACTGCATTGTGTACATAGAGAACTAATACAAATTTTCTGTGTTTGGGAACAGATCTCTTCCCATGCTCTTTTAAACCCGGTCTCAAATACCGGAACGGATGGTCCTGTCATCATTACACACGGGCGCATTTCTCCCTGCCAGTTGATCGTAAAAGAACAATTACCTGCGAGGCAGGATATATGCCCGTCATCTTTTGTAGCATCCGAGTTTTCTACTTTCTCTATACTTTGGATAATATACTGTCTA
Organism: Fusicatenibacter sp.; assembly: GCA_022766945.1. Lineage (GTDB taxonomy): Bacteria > Bacillota > Clostridia > Lachnospirales > Lachnospiraceae > Fusicatenibacter. Next base: position 52,980 of record JALEOU010000017.1, read on the forward strand.
TAAAATTCTTCCGGCAGCTGAATCTTCAAAGCCTTCAACGAAGCCTGTGCAGCTTCCTCAGGGAGTACACGAATCTGCTGGTTATAAGGACGGTTTCTTTCCCGCGTGCCAGGCATCATATAGGGGTCAATGTGTACAGGAACATCA
>JALEOU010000028.1 GCA_022766945.1 Fusicatenibacter sp.
AAAAATGAATAAAATTTATTCCACAGGAGTTTCTGTAATCAATTGATGTGGATAACCCATTCAAAAATAGAGAGAATGGTGAAAAAAAGCATTTTTATAATATCGGCAGGCTAAAAGATATATTTACCTTTCAATGCTGGCTCATTAAAATTTCATTTGTCAAATCGGTGGCATCATGCTATACTTTTTTCGGTTAAATGCCTGTAAAATGCACGTTAAATAAAGTGTTGTCTTTAGAGAGGATAGGGATCTGGTATCAAGAAATGAATCGTGAATTTAAAAACAAAATGGATCATTTGAAAACGGAACTTTCCCGGTTTTTTCACAAAACCGAAAGCTCCATCTCTCCCGGTTGGAAGTATCTGTGCCGTCAGAAGGTGTTTCTTTCACTGGCAATGCGGGCTCTTGTATGGCTCCTTTTGTTCGCCCTTTTGCTGGTCTGCAAAAGCTTTCTGGAGGAAACGTCCATCCGCTTTCCGATATTTCTCATTCTGCTGCTGTTTCTGGCAGGAAGTGATTTCTTTTTCGAAATCCGGCATATTTTAAAAGGTACAAAGCGGCATACGATTTCGCGTTTTTCCTTTCCGCATTTTTGTCTGATCTGGTTTAATGCTCTGATCAGTTTCTGGCAGATTGAGTATCTGTGCAACGATACATACCAGTCTATGATCTGGACAAATATTATACTCGGTGTTTCGCTGACTGCCGTCATCTATTTCTGTATCGTACTTGCCTGCAATTCACTCTCTGTCGGTATGATAATAGGAAACATTTTCTTTCTCGTGTGGGGAATTGCCAGCTATTTTGTACTTCTGTTCCGCGGAACTCCTTTGCAGTATGCAGATCTTTTTGCCGCAGGAACCGCTATGGAAGTACTGGACAGCTATGATTTCATTCTCACCGGTCCTCTGGTGCAGTTCTGTCTGGTTGCCCTGTTCTGGTGTCTCTATTATATCCAGAAATGGGACTGCCGCTTCGGCCGTATCCGCTCTGCCAGAGTTCTTTCGCATCTGCTGGGAATCGGAGCCTGTGCAGGCTGCTATGTGCTGCTGGTTCACTCTACCATCCTGACAGATACTGACATCTCACTCTCCCACTGGAATCCGACCACCACTTATAAAACCTACGGCACTGAGACAGCTTTCCTCGCGTTTGCGGAAGATCTGACTGTTCGGAAACCGGAAGGTTACAGTCAGGAAAAAGTGCAGGAGCTGGCTGATACGGCCGTGCAAACTGCCGCTTCGGAACCATCTTCCGCTTTTTCTGACGTAACACCAACCAATATCATACTGATCATGAATGAAACCTGGACGGATTTTACGATCTTTCCGACCGTTCATCTGGATCAGGATTATCTGCCTTTTTATCATTCCATGACGGAGAACACCATCAAGGGTAATCTTTACGTGTCCACCTGGGGTTCCGGTACGGATCGAACCGAATATGAAGTACTGACCGGACATTCCATGGCTTTGAATCCGGGCACACAGCCCTATTGCGGATATTTTACCTCGGAGCACTATTCTCTGGTTTCCACACTGAAAGCACAGGGGTATGAAACTATTGCGGTTCATCCCTCAAATGCATCCAACTGGAGCCGGAATCGGGTTTATGATTATCTTGGATTTGACGATTTTCTGTCCATTGACGATTTTGAAGATTTGATCCATGATCCCACTTACGGTTCTTCCGCTTATGTCCGCAGCTATATCAGCGATGCCTGCGATTTTCGGAAGCTGGAACAGATCTATGAGGAGAAGGAGGAGGATCAGCCTCTGTTCGTCTTTAATGTCACAATTCAAAATCACGGCGGCTATACGGATGCTTCCTATCCGGCCACCATACATCTGACGGATTTTGACGGGGAAGGAAAAGACCGGGCAGAACAGTTTTTGTCCCTGGCTTACGAGACAGACGCTGCGCTCGCTGATTTGATTGCTTATTTCTCTCAGGTTGACGAGCCTACCATGATCTGTATGTTCGGAGATCATCATCCGGCTACAACCGAAGCTTTTCAGGATTATACCAACGGGGCAAATTATTATACTCTGCCAATCGAAGAACAGCAGTATTCCTACGCGACCCCGTATTTTATCTGGACAAACTATGACAGCCCCGAAGCGGAAAACGCGGATCTAAGTTCCAATTATCTGGGAAGCGTACTCCTTAAAGCGGCCAATCTGGAACTGACCCCCTACAACGAATACCTGCTTTCCCTGAAGGAACAGATTCCCGTGCTGAATGCGTTTGGCTATATCGGCTTTGACGGCGAAATGCATTCTATGGAAGAAGAGGGACGGGAAGAACTGAACCTGATTCAGGAATACTATTACATGATTTACAACGAACTAAAAGGCGGCTCCTCCCGACTGGATTCTGTCTATACCATCGGACAGCAACCAGATTCCTCCGGGGAGGGAATCCTTGCTTCCGGAAAACAACAATGATCAAAAAAACAGCACCGACCACATATTGGGTACGGTGCTGTTTTTTTATTTTGCTGCAATAACATTCTGCATATCATACATGCCCGGCTCTTTGCCTGCCAGGAATTTTGCTGCTTCCACAGCACCCTTTCCGAATACGCCCTTGGAATATGCCCGATGGGAAAAGGTAATCACTTCGTCCGGTCCTGCAAAAATCACATCGTGATCCCCCACAATGGTACCTCCGCGTACGGCTGAAATACCGATCTCCTTGGAATCACGTGCGGCATGCCGCTCACTGCGGTCAAACACATAATGATACTCTCCATTCATTGCTTCATTCAGACTGTCAGCCAGAGCAAGTGCCGTGCCGCTCGGCGCGTCACATTTGAGCTTGTGATGCTTCTCCACAATCTCCATATCGAAGCCGGCTTCCGAGAGCACCTTCGCTGCTTCCTGAACCAGACGCAGCAGCGTGTTGATGCCAAGCGACATATTGGCGGAGCGAAGAATCGGAATCTGTTTGCTGGCTTCTTTCACCTTAACCAGCTGTTCTTCCGTAAGACCTGTGGTGCACAGCACTAACGGCAGCTTCTTTGCCACGCATGCTTCCAACAGCCCATCCGTCGCCTTATAGGATGAGAAATCAATCACAACATCTGCCGTCACATCGCACTGATCCAGGCTTTGAAAAACCGGATAGCCATTGTCCCGGTTGTCGGCCATGTCAATGCCTGCCACAATCTGTGCATTGGCGTCTTCCCGTACGAGGCCGGAGATTACCTGCCCCATATGTCCATTACATCCATGCATAATGATATCAATCATTCTGTTTTCCTCCTGTGTAAAAACGGGGAAACGGATTGCACCGCTTCCCCGTCAGAATCCTGTTTTTTGTGTCTGACTGTTGGACACTTCTCCTTTAAGCAAGCTCAATTCCAAATTCCTTCATGGCAGCTGCAAGACGCTGCTGGTTTGCCGGCTCCATCTCGGTCAGCGGTGGACGCAGAGGACCTACTTCTTTTCCCATCAGATTCAGAGCAGCCTTCACCGGAATCGGATTCACTTCGCAGAAGAGCGCCTCAATCAGCGGAATCGCTTTGAGCTGAATCTCTCTTGCACCTGCTACATCACCCTCCAGGAATTTCATCGCCATATCATGGGTCTGCCGCGGTGCAATGTTGGACAATACCGAGATCACGCCGCATCCGCCAAGGGCCAGCAGCGGAATTACCTGATCATCATTTCCGGAATACAGGTCAATCTTTCCATCGGTGAGCTGCATAATCTTCGCTACCTGAGAAATGTTTCCGGAGGCTTCCTTCACACCCACAATATTCTCCACATTCTTATACAAATATGCAATCGTCTCCGGTGCAATGTTCACTCCGGTACGGCTCTGAATATTATAGAGGATAATCGGAATCGATACACTGTTTGCAATTGAGGTATAATGAGCGATCAGACCTTTCTGTGTTGCCTTGTTGTAATACGGGGATACGAGAAGCAGTCCGTCTGCACCGTATTTCTCAGCCTCCTGGGACAGATAGATTGCAGTCTCTGTACAATTGGAACCGGTTCCTGCAACCACAGGAATCCGATGATTTACTTTTTCGATCGTATAGCGGATTGCTTCCAGATGCTCCTCATGAGTCAAGGTGGAAGACTCACCTGTCGTTCCGCAAATGATAATCGCATCTGTTCCTCCGGCAATCTGCTCTTCGATCAACTCTCCGAGTTTCTCATAATTGATTTCCTTCGTCTCGGTCATAGGTGTGACAATTGCGACACCTGCACCCTTAAAAATTGCCATATTCTTTCCTCCTGTAAAAAAGAGGCGACTCATCAAAAAAAGTTCGCCTCCAATACTATACACGTAATGTATAACCTATCAGATAGCTCTCCATCTTTCGATGACAGTCACAGGCTTCTTCAGTCTGCGCCCAGGAACTTCGGGTTCAGCATCCCCAAAGCCCTTCGGCATCCTCCCCTTTCTCCCGCAATCAACTGCTGCTGATGCATACCGCGTGATACTCATGAAGCAATGCAACCTCTATCTTCTAATTTCTTTTTTTAATATACCATCAATAAAATACCTTGTCAATCCCCTAGGAGTATTCGAGTTTGCTGACGGATACTTCGTATGCTGTGCGTTTTTCCATTTCTGTTTCACTGATGCGTTTCATATATTCCCGGCTCTGGATTCTGCCCCAGATCAGGACATGGCCGCCGACCTGAAAAGCGGAAGCGTATCGGGCGTTTCTTCCCCAGCAGATGCAGGGAATATAATCTGATTTTCCATAGGGACGATTGACTGCGATCAGCAGATCGGCAATCTCTCTCCCAAGCGGTGTCTTCCGATATACCGGAGGCTTACATATGTACCCATCCAGATAAATCTGATTTGATTTGACGGTATCATCTTCTTCCTCAACAAAACTCAGTTCCCTTGCAAATACGGACAGAACGAGACGGTTTTTCTTTTCTTCATGGCGATTATAGGAACGAAACTGTCCGCTCACCAGAATATACTCTCCTTCGTAGTCCTGCGTAACATCCACAAGACGTTCGGATACCATCACCGGAATGATATCCTGAGAATCGCTCAGGCGTTTTACCATCACATCCACAAGGTAGAAACCCTCCCCGAATACCTGATGACTGAATGTAAATGGTGAAACAATCTGTCCCATGATTACAACCTGATTGTTTTCAATAATCTTATCTGCCATAATAACTATGTTCCCCTTCCTTTGTTTTTCTTCTTATCATTGCGGCCCCTTTGTTATCCTTATGGAATACGCTTCCTGATCTTATGTCCGGAACATATTCTGGTACCTTCCTGATCTAATATCTACTGTATTCAGCCCTGCCTCTTCCTAGAACCAGGAATTTTAAAATCAGCAACTTGCCAAAAGCGGGCCTTATTTTGAAAAAAAATCATCAATTCTTACCTGTTCATTTTCTATAAACTATGATATAATGCATTGGATAGGCAGGCATCCTAACGGTTATTACGTTTTCGGCACCTGCCTTTGTGTCGTAAAGTTTGATGGATGAATCTATAGAAAAAGGAATGAAAAGATATGAAAACAGTAAGAGAAGATGTCAGAAACGTCGCTATCATCGCCCATGTAGACCATGGCAAAACCACCCTGGTTGACGAGCTTCTGAAGCAGAGCGGTGTATTCCGTGAAAATCAGGAAGTTCAGGAACGCGTTATGGACTCCAATGATATTGAACGTGAGCGCGGAATTACCATTCTTTCCAAAAATACAGCTGTCACATATAAAGGTACGAAAATCAACATCATTGACACACCCGGTCATGCTGATTTCGGCGGTGAAGTGGAACGTGTACTGAAGATGGTAGATGGCGTTATCCTTGTGGTGGATGCCTTCGAAGGCGCTATGCCGCAGACAAAGTTTGTTCTGAAAAAGGCTCTCGAGCTTGATTTGTCCGTGATTGTATGTATCAACAAAATTGACCGTCCGGAAGCCCGTCCCGATGAGGTCATCGATGAAGTTCTGGAACTTCTGATGGATCTGGATGCCTCCGATGAACAGCTGGACTGTCCGTTCCTCTATGCTTCCGCAAAGCTCGGACATGCCGTTCTTGATCTGAATGACACTCCAAAAGATATGACCCCTCTCTTCGAGACGATTCTGAAATACATTCCTGCCCCGACCGGCGATCCCGATGAAGGCACTCAGGTGCTGATCAGCACAATCGACTACAACGAATACGTTGGCCGTATTGGTATCGGAAAAGTAGAAAACGGTACTATTCGTGTCAATCAGGATGTTATGATGGTAAATCATCATGATCTCTCCAAAAAGAAAAAAGTGAAAGTCAGCAAACTCTATGAATTCGACGGTCTGAAAAAGATCGATGTGGCAGAGGCCACCATAGGTTCTATCGTTGCCATCTCCGGTATTCCTGACATTCATATCGGTGATACCCTTTGCGGTGATCTGGACAATCCGGTATCCATTCCTTTCCAGAAGATTTCCGATCCGACGATCTCTATGAACTTTCTGGTTAACGATAGCCCGCTTGCCGGCCAGGAGGGCAAATTTGTCACCTCACGTCACATCCGTGACCGTCTGATGCGTGAGCTGAATACCGATGTCTCCCTCCGCGTGGAGGAAACCGATTCTCCCGACTGCTTCAAGGTATCCGGACGCGGTGAACTGCATCTGTCTGTCCTGATTGAGAATATGCGCCGCGAGGGCTATGAATTTGCTGTCAGCAAAGCTGAGGTCATCTACAAAGAGGATGAACGCGGCAGAAAACTGGAACCTATGGAAATTGCGTATGTCGATGTTCCTGACGAATTTTCCGGAACGATCATTCAGCTTCTGAGCGAACGTAAAGGCGAACTTCATGGCATGAGCCGTGCCAGCGATGGTTCTACCCGACTGGAATTTGAAATTCCCGCCCGCGGTCTGATCGGTTTCCGCGGCCTGTTCTTAACCTCCACAAAGGGCACCGGTATCATTAACACCGAGTTTGAGGATTACGCTCCCTATAAGGGTGATATCGAATACCGCAAGCAGGGTTCACTGATTGCTTTTGAGGCTGGCGAGTCCGTTACCTACGGTCTGTACGCTGCCCAGGAACGCGGTACCCTGTTCATTGGACCTGGAGAGAAAGTCTATGCCGGTATGGTAATCGGACAGAATGGAAAAGCGGAAGATATCGAACTTAACGTGTGCAAGACCAAGCATCTGACCAATACCCGTACTTCCTCATCGGATGAGGCCCTTCGCCTGACACCGCCGAAAATTCTTTCCCTGGAGCAGGCACTTGACTTTATCGATAAGGATGAGCTTTTGGAAGTAACTCCGTCCTCTCTGCGCATCCGCAAAAAAGAACTGGATTCCAGACTCCGCAAGAGAGCTGCGATGAAATAAATATCATCTTTACGAAAAACCCCTGAAAATGAAATTCCAATCCGAAATCTCATTTTCAGGGGTTTCTTTTCTTCTTTCTGTTCCTACTCTTCCTGCTGTGTCTGTGTCCGGAAATTGTAATAGTTCTGGCCGTTCTGCAGCTCAATTCCATTGGCGGCCGCAAGGGTCCGCACTGTGACAAGTTCATAACCCCGACTGATTAATTCCGGGATAATCGTCTTGCAGGATTCCACGGTTGCCTGATAAATATCATGCATCAGCACAATATCTCCTGGTTCCACGTGATCAAGCACCGCCGAGATATTCGACTGTACATCTTTGGTCTTCCAGTCCAGTGTATCCACATCCCACATAAAGCACGGACGTGCTGCAATCTGCAAAAGCTCATCATTATAATTTCCATATGGGAACCGCACCACACTGGCCGGCTGACCATTATTATACTGTGCGATCAGCTGATCTGTTTTGGTAAACTGTGCATTGACACTTTCCTGACTGCTCTCCAGCATATTGGGATGGTCGTAGGAATGATTTCCGATATCACATCCAAGCGCCGCCATCCGCGGAATGTTATCCACACCATACTGTTCCACGTTACAGCCCTGCATGAAAAAGGTAGCCTTCGCACCGGTTTCTTCCAGAACATCCAGCAGTTCACTGGTATAACTGCTCGGACCGTCATCGAACGTCATAGCAATCATCATGGATGCGTCCCGATCCGGCTGATAGACTCCCTTCTCATCAAAGAAGTAGCCTTTGCCGCCGATTGCTTTCCATCCGGTATCTATGTATCCGTACTTATTAAAATGGTATTCGCTGCCGTCAATGTCAATCCAGCCATTGGAATAGTAGGTTTCCTGGCTCGTTGCATACCACCAGCCTGTAGCATCATACTGCCAGCCGGGAGTCTCGTTAGTTGGTACGACGGAGGTCAGCTTTACTACACCTGCCTGTCCGGAACCATCCTCTTTTTCCGGTGCTGCAGCCTGTACCGTCTGTACCACGCCTCCCTTCCCGGAAGACGTTCCTTTCTTTTCCATTCGGGGTGACAAAAGCTGCCAGACACCAGTAATCAGCAGAAGGCCAACTACCACACTCACGGAAATTCTCGCTGCATTCTTCAGTATCCGCCTGCGGCGCATCCGCCTTCTCTTTTTTCTTAAGCTTTCTCTATCCATAAATGAATCACTCCATATCTCATTTGTGCAAAAACCTTTTTCGACTTTTTTCTCACTATCATCATAGCCCGTGTCCTTCGGATATGCAAGAAAGAAATTCTTAAGTTTCTGTTACCCCAAAGTTACAGTTTCAAATTCTATTTGAAATCCGGAACACGGATTTACCCCAGGATTCCCAGATGTTCCAGGAGGATTCTGGTTCCGATCAGGATCAGAATAACGCCTCCTGCAATTTCTGCTTTTGCTTTATAACGCATACCGAATTGATGGCCGATATAAACACCCCCTGCCGAAATAACAAACGTAACCACGCCAATAAACGAGACCGCCGGTACAATCTGAACACTCAAAAAAGCGAACGTGACTCCCACTGCCAGAGCATCGATACTGGTGGCCACCGCCAGCAAAAGCATAGTTTTTGTATCCAGTTTTTCATCCGCTTCCTCCTCCTCTTTTGAACAGGCTTCACGGATCATGTTAACACCGATCAATACCAGGAGTGCGAAGGCAACCCAGTGGTCAATTGCCTTAATCCTGCTCTCAAAACCTACACCAAGGAGATAGCCAATCAGAGGCATGAGCGCCTGAAATCCTCCAAACCATAATCCCACAAGACCCGCCTGCTTCCAGTGAATCTTCTGCATGGCCAAACCCTTACAGACAGAGACTGCAAACGCATCCATTGCCAGACCAACAGCCAGAATAAATAATGCACCTAAACTCATATTTTTCCTCCATTTCTCTTTTTGTATAGGGTTCCGACAGCACAGAAAAAGACCCGGCGGAAGCAAAAACACCAGCCGGCATTTTCTGCCGTCTGTTCCTGTCTTTGCCATCCGCTGAGTCTCGCCTTTTCAGATAATACCAGATTGTACAATCATTATGTTGATATTACCGCGCCGCAAAACGCCGCTGACTACTCCCTCATGGGATCCAAAATACTTCGGATCTTTTTCCTGTCATGTGCCGTCCACATCTGCTGCGGTCCGGGACACCGTAAGGGTATTCTATTACAACTGTCGTTTCCTGTCAAGAGTGAAGTTTTATTCCTCTTCCGTAAAGTTCAAAAGCCCGTCTCCCAGAACCCAGTGTTCTTTTTCCATATAGATATCTGATGTGGACTGCCAGGTAAAGTTATATGCACGGGTTTTATTGAAAAAGAGGAGAAATTGATAGCTTTCCTCGATCGTACCGTTGATGGTCACTTCCGCTTTCATCTGGCCCTCCGTGCTGGATACGGCAGTTGAAATACCGGTAACTGCAAGTGTCGTTATTCCGTGGGTATCACTATCCGCAAAGCGGCTGCTGAACTGTTCATAGGCTTCACGGGCCTTTTCCTGCACTGTACTGTCTGCGGAAAATTCTTCTTTTACCGCGGTAAAGGAAGCTTTTGCAGATGCCGCGGTAAAGACTTCATCCAAAACCTCCTCCACACGATTGGCAATCTGTTCCCCTGTGGAATCGTTCAGTTTCTGTCTGGGAAGAAATTTCCATTCTTCATTTCCTGTCACCTGGATGATTTCCCGGTAACCTTCCGTTCCCGGCTCCACGATTTCTACCGTATGTGCCCCAAGAAACAGGTACGGAATCTGGTAGACCTTCTCTTCCTCTGCCGTCTGAATCTGATATTTTTCTGTAATCAGAGTACCGTCCAGGCAAAAATCCGCATCCGCAGGTACTGTAATCCTCACCTGCCTGACATAATCACTGTCCGGCACCACAAACCATTCATAAAAACAGGCTGCTGTTTTTGCTCCTCTGGTTATTTCCATGATCTCTTTTCTGGATTCGCTGACTCCACGGAGTGTGTAATTCACCTCATAAACGCGATGCTCGTTTGTCTCCTGATTTGTTTTTCTCCGAATCATGAAATTCTTGATTTCCTGATCCGCATTTGGGCTGTAATCCTCCCATTGGCGAAAAGTCATGGCATTTACATAATTCTTTCTGGAAAGAAACGGACTGTCAGGAAACTCACAGCAGTCATATGCCTGATTCCAGTCTCCGGCAAGACATGCCTCGACATAAGTCCTGACAGTTCCCTGGGGAGAATACAAATATTTGCCCGCCATAAAGAAAACCACAGTCAGAATCAGCAGAGCACTGATATTTATGATCAGCAGGCGCAGATACAGCGGCAGATCGAAAAATCGCGCCGGGATCCCCGGAACCGGATCTGTTCTTTTTTTCTTTCTTTTGTTCATGCATTTTTCCTCCTTACAGTTCAGTCAGGCCGTCCCGATGAACGGTAAGATTTCACGTTGGCATTGACTTGATGATAAGTCTCACCTTCTTCATAATAGTCCTGAGCATTGGTTGTAAAACGGTTCAGCGTAGGCTTTACTTTCTCGCCCGGATGGGGCTGCATCAGAAACAGACAGATGATCATAGCGAACACAAATCCGTTGAATATCAGAAAGACTGCATTGAAAATCAAACCCGGGATACTCATCTTCTTCTCCGGTTCCTCTGCAGCTGGTCCTTTAGCAGCTGGTCCTTTAGCAGCCGCTTCTACCTGGTCCTCTGTTGATTCTTTTTCCTGCTCTTCCTCTTGCTTCTCTGCTGCCTGATCCATTCCTTTTTCTTCAGGCAATGGCGCTTCTTCTCCCCTGTGTTTCCACAGTAACTTTCGCTTCACTAAATATTTCCTCCCTGTTCTGCAGATGGGATGTTGCATCAACATGCCAATAAGAGCAGAGAAATCTGCTTCCCTGCTCTTATTTCCTGTTTATTCTTCTGTTTCAGAATCTTCTTTTGCCGGAATTACTTCTTCAAATTCGAAAGTACCTTCCATTGTATTTGTGTTCTCAGACGCCGGAACCGGTTCCTCAAAGGATTCACCGAGATCGATTTCCTCATCCAGCATCAGATCTTCCTCATCCTCCACCAGACTGTCTGTATTCAGATGAATATTGCTGTAACACTTCATACCGGTACCTGCCGGAATCGGCTTACCGATGATTACATTCTCCTTCAAACCAACCAGGTGGTCAATTTTGCCTTTAATTGCTGCGTCCGTCAATACCTTGGTGGTTTCCTGGAAGGATGCTGCAGACAGGAAGGAATCGGACGCCAGAGACGCTTTTGTGATACCAAGCAGTACCTGCTTGCCCTCTGCCGGCTGTTTGCCTTCTGCTTCCAGTTCCTTATTCTTCTCCTCATACTCCAGAACGTCTACCATATCTCCCGGAAGGAATTCTGTATCACCATTCTCCTCAATACGGATCTTCTTCAGCATCTGGCGAACAATGACCTCGATATGCTTATCGTTGATCTCAACACCCTGGAGACGGTAAACTCTCTGTACCTCGCGAAGCATATAATCCTGGACCGCACGAACACCTTTGATCTTTAAGATATCATGCGGATTGACAGAACCTTCTGTCAGCTCATCACCGGCTTCCAGAACAGCTCCATCCAGAATCTTGATACGGGAACCGTAAGGAATCAGATAGGTCTTGGAAACACCTTCCTCATTATCGGTTACCACGATCTCACGTTTTTTCTTTGTATCCTTGATCTGCGCCACACCTTTCATCTCGGTAATGATTGCAAGACCCTTCGGCTTTCTGGCCTCGAAAAGCTCCTCGACACGGGGAAGACCCTGTGTGATATCACCGCCGGCCACACCACCGGTGTGGAAGGTACGCATGGTCAGCTGTGTACCCGGCTCGCCGATGGACTGTGCCGCAATGATTCCGACAGACTCACCCACCTGTACCGCTTCTCCGGTAGCCATGTTTGCTCCGTAGCATTTCGCACAGATACCGCTGTTGGAACGGCAGGTAAGGATTGTACGAATCTTCACTTTCGTGAAGGAATTTCCGTTCTCATCCACACCATCTTTGATGATTCTGGCAGCACGCTTCGGTGTAATCATATGATTTGCTTTTACGATGACATTGCCATCTTTATCTTTGATCGTCTCGCAGGAGAAACGTCCTGTGATACGATCCTGCAGACTCTCGATCATTTCCTTGCCGTCGGTAAATTCTTTTACCCACATTCCCGGAATCTCATCCTTGCCCTCGCTGCAGTCCACTTCACGGATAATCAGATCCTGTGAAACGTCCACCAGACGACGGGTCAGGTAACCGGAATCGGCCGTACGAAGTGCAGTATCGGACAGACCTTTCCGCGCACCGTGTGCGGACATGAAGTATTCCAGTACGTCAAGACCTTCACGGAAGTTTGACTTGATCGGCAGCTCAATGGTATGACCGGTTGTATCCGCCATCAGGCCTCGCATACCAGCCAGCTGTTTGATCTGTTTATCGGAACCACGGGCTCCGGAATCCGCCATCATGAAGATGTTATTATATTTATCCAGTCCGGAGAGCAGCGCATGTGTCAGCTCATCGTCTGTCTTCTTCCAGGTATCCACAACCTCTTTATAACGCTCTTCATCCGTGATCAGACCGCGCTTAAAGTTCCTTGTGATCTTATCCACAGTCTCCTGTGCCTCTGCGATCATCTGTGGCTTCTGCGGCGGTACGGTCATATCCGAAATCGATACCGTCATAGCTGCACGGGTGGAGTATTTGTATCCGGTTGCCTTGATATCATCCAGCACCTCTGCGGTCTTGGTAGCTCCGTGGGTATTGATGACTTTCTCCAGAATCTGTTTCAGCTGCTTTTTCGCTACCAGGAAGTCTACCTCAAGCGCCAGCTCATTTCCCGGAACCGTACGATCCACATATCCAAGATCCTGCGGCAGAATCTCATTGAAGAGGAAACGGCCCAGCGTGGAAGTTACATTCTGGCAGAGAACGCTTCCGTCCTCCATGGTCTTTTTGCAGCGAACTGTGATCTTCGACTGCAGTTTGATATATCCGTTCTCGTAAGCGAGAATTGCCTCATTTACATCGCGGAAGAAGCTTCCCTCTCCCTTCGCACCGGGACGCTCCTGTGTCAGGTAGTAGATACCAAGAACCATATCCTGAGAAGGAACGGCTACCGGTCCTCCATCCGAAGGTTTCAGCAGGTTGTTCGGGGAAAGCAGCATGAAACGGCATTCCGCCTGCGCTTCCACCGAAAGCGGAAGATGAACAGCCATCTGGTCACCATCGAAGTCGGCATTGAACGCGGTACATACCAGCGGGTGAAGCTTAATTGCCTTACCCTCTACCAGAATCGGCTCGAAAGCCTGGATACCCAGTCGATGCAGTGTAGGAGCGCGGTTCAGCATAACCGGATGCTCTTTGATGACATCTTCCAGAACATCCCATACCTGGGGCTCCAGCTTCTCTACCATCTTCTTGGCATTCTTTATATTATGAGCGGTTCCGTTGGAAACCAGCTCTTTCATAACAAAAGGTTTGAACAGCTCAATCGCCATCTCTTTTGGCAGACCACACTGATAGATCTTCAGTTCCGGTCCGACAACGATTACGGAACGGCCGGAATAGTCAACACGTTTTCCAAGCAGGTTCTGACGGACACGGCCGGACTTTCCTTTGAGCATATCTGACAGAGACTTCAGGGCACGATTGCCAGGTCCGGTAACCGGACGGCCGCGGCGGCCATTGTCAATGAGCGCATCCACTGCTTCCTGAAGCATACGTTTTTCATTTCGAACGATAATATCCGGTGCACCGAGCTCCAGCAGTCTTTTCAGACGATTATTCCGGTTGATGATCCGGCGGTACAGATCGTTCAGATCGGATGTGGCAAAACGACCGCCATCCAGCTGTACCATAGGACGCAGATCCGGCGGAATCACCGGAATCGCATCGAGAATCATCCACTCCGGACGGTTGCCGGATTCACGGAATGCTTCCACCACTTCCAGTCTCTTAATAATTCTGGCACGTTTCTGTCCGGTGGAGTCCTTGAGACCCGCCTTGAGTTCTGCAGACTCTTTCTCCAGATCAATCGCCATCAGAAGTTCTTTGATGGATTCCGCACCCATACCGGCACGGAATGCATTGCCGAACTCTTCTCTCGCATCCTGATATTCCTTCTCGGTGAGTACCTGCTTATACTGCAGCTTTGTATCACCGGAATCCAGAACGATGTAGTTTGCAAAATACAGAACTTTCTCCAGCGTTCTTGGAGACAGGTCCAGAATCAGTCCCATACGGGACGGAATTCCCTTAAAATACCAGATATGGGATACCGGGGCAGCAAGCTCGATATGTCCCATACGCTCACGGCGCACACTGGATTTGGTAACCTCTACGCCGCATCGGTCGCAGATGACACCTTTATAACGGATTTTCTTATACTTACCGCAGTGACACTCCCAGTCCTTGCTGGGTCCAAAGATGCGCTCACAGAACAAACCATCTTTTTCCGGCTTTAAAGTTCTGTAATTGATGGTCTCCGGTTTTTTTACTTCACCGTGGGACCATTCCCGGATCTTATCCGGGGAAGCCAGTCCGATCTTGATGGCATCAAAGGTCATCGGCTGGTAAGTTTCTTTATTTACTGTTTCTGGCATTTGATTACCCCATTTCTGCACTTTCTGTTATTCTTCATCATCGAGACTCTCATCCAGGTCGAGATATCCATCTTCCTCTTCCATATCTTCGTCTTCTTCCACATCAATCATATCTTCACCGTCGAATTCCTTCTTGGAGAATCCATAATCGCTGAATTTCTCATCTTCTCTGTCAGAATAGCGGTCTCCCTCAATGATGTGATTCAGATTTGTATCACCGTAATCAACTGATTCCATAATTTCCACTTCTGTATTGTCATCGCGCAGCACACGGACATCCAGCGCCAGAGACTGCAGCTCTTTGAGCAATACCTTGAAGGACTCCGGAATACCAGGTTCCGGAATATTGTCACCCTTGATAATAGCTTCGTATGTCTTCACACGGCCAACCACATCATCGGACTTCACAGTCAGGATCTCCTGAAGTGTGTAAGATGCACCGTAAGCTTCCAGTGCCCAAACCTCCATCTCTCCGAAACGCTGACCACCGAACTGTGCTTTACCGCCCAGAGGCTGCTGTGTTACCAGAGAGTATGGGCCGGTAGAACGTGCGTGAATCTTATCGTCTACCAGGTGATGCAGTTTCAGATAATGCATGTGACCGATGGTCGTCGGTCCATCAAAGTATTCTCCGGTACGTCCGTCGCGAAGCTGTACTTTACCGTCTCTGGAGATCGACACGCCCTTCCACAGTTCTCTGTGTTCCAGATGGCTTCCCAGATACTCATACACTTCCGGAAGGAGTTCCTCTTTATGCTTTTCCGAAAACTCATCCCACTCAAGATTTACATAATCGTTTGCCAGATCCAGGGTATCCTGAATATCATTCTCATTTGCACCGTCAAAGATTGGAGTGGATACATTGAATCCAAGAGCTGCCGCGGCAAGACTCAGGTGGATCTCAAGCACCTGTCCGATATTCATACGGGACGGCACACCCAGGGGGTTCAGCACGATGTCCAGCGGACGGCCATTCGGCAGGAACGGCATATCTTCCACCGGAAGCACACGGGAAACAACACCCTTGTTACCATGACGGCCGGCCATCTTATCACCCACAGAAATCTTTCTCTTCTGTGCGATGTAGATGCGAACTGCCTGATTCACACCAGGAGAAAGTTCATCGCCATTGTCACGGGTAAATACTTTTGCATCCACAACGATACCATACTCTCCATGAGGTACCTTCAGAGAAGTATCACGTACTTCTCTTGCCTTCTCGCCGAAGATGGCACGGAGCAGACGCTCCTCTGCGGTCAGCTCGGTCTCTCCTTTTGGAGTTACCTTTCCGACCAGAATATCACCGGCACGAACCTCCGCACCGATACGGATAATGCCGCGCTCATCCAGGTCTTTCAGCGCATCGTCGCCGACACCCGGAACATCTTTTGTGATCTCCTCCGGTCCGAGCTTGGTATCACGGGCTTCTGCCTCATATTCCTCGATATGAATGGAGGTGTAGACATCGTCCTGAACCAGACGCTCGCTGAGGAGAACGGCATCCTCATAGTTATATCCTTCCCAGGTCATGAATCCGATCAGCGGATTCTTGCCCAGCGCCAGCTCGCCCTGGTAGGTAGACGGACCGTCTGCGATCACCTCGCCGGCTTCTACATGGTCTCCCTTGAAGACGATTGGCTTTTGATTATAGCAGTTGCTCTGGTTGCTTCGCATGAATTTGGTCAGATGATAAACGTCTTTGGTTCCGTCATCATTATTCATGCGGATCTCGTTTGAGCAGGAATACGTAATAGTTCCTGCTTTTTTCGCAACCACGCAGACACCGGAGTCAACCGCTGCTTTTGCTTCCATACCGGTTCCTACCACAGGAGCCTGGGTAATCATCAGCGGCACAGCCTGACGCTGCATGTTTGATCCCATCAGCGCACGGTTCGCATCATCGTTCTGCAGGAACGGAATCAGCGCCGTAGCGACGGAGAAGACCATCTTCGGAGATACGTCCATATAATCAAACATATGACGCTCGTAGGACTGTGTCTCCTCGCGATAACGTCCGGATACATTCTTGCGCACAAAATGTCCTTCTGCATCCAGCGCCTCGTTCGCCTGCGCTACATGGTAATTGTCTTCCTCATCGGCTGTCATGTAAACTACCTCATCGGTTACCCGAGGGTTCTTCGGATCGCTCTTATCGATCTTCCGGTAAGGTGCCTCCACAAAGCCGTACTGGTTAATCCGGGCATAAGATGCCAGGGAGTTGATCAGACCGATGTTCGGTCCCTCAGGGGTCTCGATCGGACACATTCTTCCATAGTGAGAATAGTGTACATCTCGAACCTCGAATCCGGCACGGTCACGGGACAGACCGCCAGGCCCCAGGGCGGAAAGACGTCTCTTATGCGTCAGCTCACCCAGCGGGTTGTTCTGATCCATGAACTGGGACAGCTGGGAAGATCCGAAGAATTCTTTCACTGCCGCCGTTACCGGTTTGATATTGATCAGGGACTGGGGAGAAATACCCTCCAGATCCTGTGTTGTCATTCGCTCACGTACCACACGCTCCATACGGGAGAGACCGATGCGGTACTGGTTCTGAAGAAGCTCGCCCACTGCACGGATCCGACGATTTCCCAGATGGTCGATATCGTCGTCATTTCCAAGGCCATACTCCAGATGCATGTTATAGTTGATGGATGCAAAGATATCATCTTTCGTGATATGCTTCGGAATCAGATCGTGGATATCGCGTCTGATCGCATGTTTGATATCTTCGATCTCGGTATTCTCTTCCAGAATCTTTGCCAGTACCGGATAATATACATCCTCTGTCACACCTACTTCGCGCTTGTCCACATCTACCCAATGGTTCAGATCTACCATCATGTTGGAGAGGACCTTCACATTTCGCTCTTCTGTCTGAATCCATACATAAGGTACCGCTGCATTCTGAATGGCATCTGCCATTTCCAGAGTCACAGTCGTACCTTTCTCTGCAAGAATCTCACCGGTAGCGGTATCCACCACATCCTCTGCAAGAATCTGGTTGCGAATACGATTGCGCAGTGCCAGCTTTTTATTGAATTTATATCTTCCGACTTTTGCCAGGTCGTAGCGGCGGGGATCAAAGAACATGCTCATGATCAGGCTCTCTGCATTTTCCACTGCCAAAGGCTCACCGGGACGAATCTTCTTATAGAGTTCCAGAAGACCTTCCTGATAATTTGTTGCGGTATCTTTTGCAAAGCTTGCAAGAATCTTAGGTTCTTCGCCGAAAAGTTCTACGATCTCCGCATTGGAACCAACACCCAACGCACGGATCAGTACCGTGATCGGAACCTTTCTTGTTCTGTCTACACGGACATAAAACACGTCATTGGAGTCTGTCTCATACTCTAACCATGCACCCCGATTGGGGATTACGGTGCAGGAAAAGAGTCTTTTTCCGATCTTATCATGTGCGATTCCATAATAGATACCCGGAGAACGTACCAGCTGGCTTACGATAACTCGCTCTGCTCCGTTGATTACGAAGGTTCCGGTAGCTGTCATCAGGGGCAGGTCGCCCATGAAGATCTCATGTTCACTGATTTCGTCTTTTTCCTTATTATATAACCTTACTTTTACCTTTAATGGTGCAGCATAGGTTGCGTCACGCTGTTTGCACTCCTCAATTGAGTACTTTACGTCGTCTTCGCACAGAGTAAAGTCTACGAATTCAAGGCTCAGTCTTCCGCCGTAGTCGGAGATTGGTGAAATGTCATCAAAGACTTCTTTGAGTCCTTCTTTCAGAAACCAGTTGTAGGAATCTTTCTGGACTTCAATCAAGTTGGGCATTTCCAAAACTTCTTTTTGTCTCTGGTAGTTCATTCGCATACTTTTTCCGGTTGGTATCGGACGTATTCTGTTTTTCTCCATTGACGTGTCACCCCTTGTGTATATTTTAGATTTATTACCGCTCATGCCTGAAACAAAAAGGATTTAGGCATATCTTGCCATAATAGTGCATTTTTTACAATATCACGTTTTGTCAAGACTGTCAATACCTTTTTTCTCTTTTTTCTTATTACCATTCATTACAGATCTGAAGCCATATACACCAGAAGGCTTTCTTGAATCACGTCCTGTGAACAAAGAAAAAGTTCTTACCACTTCTCAGGCACTTAATCTGCTAAGGCAACGAGGTTATCTCATCAAGGATGATCCTTCACCTGCTTCCTGATTAGGTGTTGCGTTAATATTCAATTT